>JACPGA010000199.1 GCA_016182705.1 Deltaproteobacteria bacterium | reverse complement strand
GTCGAAGGCAACGGCATCACGCTTCCTCGCGAATGGTAAAATCATTACACCCCCGTCAATCCAGAAAAATCTTGCCCTTTTCGGCGACCTTGAAACCGAGCGCCTGGATTATCTTGCGCTTGGTCTCCATCCTGCAAGGATATCCTTTTTCGATCCTGTCGATGGTAAGAGGCGACACGCTGGCCTTCCTGGCCAACTCGGATTTACTGAGGAGCATCCCTTCTCTTATCTTTTTTAAATTATTTCGAGACATATCACAAGCACCTAAGTCACAACCCTTAAAAAAAGATTTGAATTTCAACAATATAAACTAAATTCAGTGAAGGTATGCTGCTTTTAACCTGAAATCTATTCCAATGCGGTATAAATGTCAACTCATTTCTATTAATTCACATATAATTATATATAACGAACATATAATTACAGGCCTTCCCGCGCCCCGGGCCGCCGCCTTCTAAAGCCTTATCGGACAGGAAAACATTTTTATTTAGGAAAAAAAGGCAGCTGTCTTAAAGCCTCTTCCAGAGGATGAACGTAGAGGTGCTGTTTTCCTTGGACACGTCCAGAAGAGTGGCCTGGTCGTATGTGACCGTCACATTTCCATTCAGCGCCACGGTGCTGTCGGCCATTACGCCGCCCTGAACGTTAAGCGAATTACCGCCGCCGGCAATGGTCAGCTGCCCGAAGACATATATGAGTCCCTCATAGTTAAGGTTGCCGCTCAGTTTGAGGTCTCCGGTCACTATGAGGATGCCCCTGCCAGTGAAGCTGCCGGATATCTCGGCTTCTTTGCCGGGATTATTGATGTATATCATTGTCGAATATGTGTCACCGGCGGCGTCTCCCCAGTCCAGCACGATGTCGTCTATCTTGCCGCTCGAAGGCATATCGTCCCCGGCCGCGCTGCAGGTGCCGTTCGTGCATCTGTGCGTCTCATCGGCGAAGTCGATGACATCGGATATATCCGGCCCCAGATAGGTTTGCATCGGGTCGTTGGCCTTGACGGCGCACCCGCCAAGCCCGTCATTGCAGGTAGCGCACGCGCCGCCGCCCTCCTCTTTGACTCCACCGGTTATGGTGGTGGACCCGCCCGCGATGGGTATGCACCCGTTCGTGTTTATGGCCGCGTCAGTGTCGGTGTTGAGGTTGGTCGCGCCGAGATACGCCTCGATAGTCCTGCTTGTGCCGTTAGATGTGCCTACGGACGAAATCCGGTAGACCGGGTGTTTGCCGTAACTGATGTTGGTCAAACTGCCCATCTTGAAGTCCTTGCCGAACATGACTATCTCGGGGCTGGTGTTATTGCAGGACGCCGGGGGCGAAGCCGCGTTTCCTGAGTTGTTATTTCCGGCCGCGGGGTCATTGTCGTCGCAGAAACCCTCAGGGTTGCTCTCCGCGAGGTAGTTTATTGATACCGTGTAGTTGAGGTTGTCGGCGCTTTGCCTGTTCGCGTCGGCATAGCCGAAACCGAAGTTTTTTGGCGGCGGCGCGCCGGCTGTATTCCAGGTAATGGGGACAGCCCTGTAGCCGGCGTCACCCGTAAGCTCGCCTATATGGCGCGGCGAGCTGGTCGGCAGGTGGAGCCTTGCTATGGCCTCGTTGATGCCTGCCTCGGCGAGCTGGAACGCGGCCTTGGCGTCCCGCTCGTTCCTCGACAGCTGCATGTCCGTGGTCATGTTCATGACCACGGACAGCCCTATGATGGTCATCGCCAGCATGGTCACGAGCGCGAGGACCAGGACAAAACCTTTTTCGCCGTCAGGCAGGTTGTTTTTCATGTTTTTCACTCGTTCCACGGGTCTGATAACGCACTCTCATTGGGCGCGCCGCAAGAGTCGTACGCGGACACCTTGAAGTAATATATCCTCTGGCTCAAAACTCCCTGGTCGTCGCTTACCGTGACAGATGTCGTGCCGGGGCCAACCGAGGTCCTCTGGAACCAGTCCGCGACGATGTCAGCGCCTGTGCAGTTCGGCTTGTTCTTGGCGCAGACCTTCTCGTACACCTTGTATCCCGCGAGGTCTGCTATTGCCGAGTTGTCCGTGTTCTGCGTTACGGCCGCCCAGGACAGCGTCATGTTGTTGCCGCTTGTGGAACCGGTGAGGCCCGTGGGCTTCTTGGGCGTGTTGATGCACGGGTCGACTATCACGTTCACCGTCCTTGTAGCTGTAGACGCGTACGGATAGAAGACCGATATGGTGTCCGAGGCGCCGACATAAAGCTTGGTCGCGGTCTGTGTCACATCGGAGGTCGTGGTAATGGTCGCGGTGAAAGTTCCGGTCGCGGCCCCTGTCTCAGGGATCACCGGGTTGTACTGATAGCCCGTGGAGCCGCTGGTATTCGTATGGCCGGTGAAGCTCACAGTGGAGTTTATACTCTCCACGGTCGTGCCGTAGGTATAAGGCGCGTCGTTCCTCATGGCGAGGCAGTCGACTATATTCACGGTGTAACTGCCTCCGCGGTAAATGGTCGACGGAGAGACCGTAAGAGTCGCCTGGCTGTTCGCGCCGACGCAGGTAGCCGCCGTGTTGGACAGGGCGCTCACCTTCGGCCCGGGGCTCGCGCAGGCGTTCAGGGCCTTCACCGTGTAGCTGTAAACGCCGCTGGCAAGGCTGGCGTCCGTGTAGGTCGTGCCTGCCTGGTCCGTGCCTATCTGGGTAGACCCCCTGTATATCCTGTACGTAATGCTGTCGGTACCGCCAAGCGTGTTGCCGTTCGTGTAGGTCGTGACAGGGCTCCAGGTGAGCAGCGCGTCACTGCCGCTCTGGGTCGCTGCCAGGGATGCTGGAGCGCTCGGCGTTACTTCGCATATGCTGAAATCTTTCTGGTCGTAGACATACGAGCCTCTGTCAGCTTCAGGGTCGCGGTCCCAGTTGCCGTCGCTGTCAACGGCGACTATGTAGTACCAGACCCTGTAGCCGTCGCTGGTGGGTATGCTGGCCGACCAGATGTTGCCGCCTGTGTTGGTCATGGCCGCGGCGGTATAGCCGGAAGACGGGGCTGTCGTCGTTGTCTTTGCGGTCGTTCTGTAATACAGCGTGGCGGAAGACACGGGAACCTTGCCGCCGGTGGTCTCGTCCGTGGTATTTCCGGCTATATTCGCGGAGACTGTGACAGTAAGGCCGGAGTCCACCGATATCGGGCCGTCTACTCCTGAAGCCACCACGTTGAGCCCGGTCACGCCAGGGACCGCGTAAGAGAAGGTCGGGCTGGACGGCTTGTTCTGCTGGGTAGCCGTGACGCTCGGGCCGAAAGGCACATAGACTCCCTCGAGGCTGGTGGAAACTGTCATATAGGAAACACAGCTTGTGGTGCTCGTCGCGTCATTGGTGACGTTCAGGGTCACCAGGAGCTGGTCGTCCCTCATGTCGACCTCGTTGTCGCTCGCGTCCTTGAACCTGAACCTTATGGGCACATAGCGCGCTCCCGCCGGAATGGTAACAGGCGTAAGGGCCACGCTCGACACGCCCCTGGTATAGGGCGGGTTGCCTGAGACAGCGGCAGTCAGCCCCGGGTCTATGCTCGTGGTGAAAGTACCCACGCCGCTCCTGCCGCCTCCTATTCTTACATCCACGAGGTTGGCCGCGGAGTTGATCCAGTTCACGGTCACGCCGGTCACGGTCATGGTGCCGGAGCTGGTGTTATGCGCGAACATCGTCACCTTGTGGTGCGTAAAATCCGCGTCGATCGTGCTGGTGCCATCCCCGGTGCCGCTGGTGTTGTTCATGTCAACGCCGGTAAGCACCTGCCTGTGGTCGTCCTTTGCGCAGCTGCCGGCGCCGGGGCACTTCTCGTCCCTGTCAATGCGGCCCGGCCTTACCGGGCCGACCATGACCGAGTTGAGGTAGCCGGAGAGCATATTGCCCCTTATAGCCGCCTCGGACGGGTTGGTCCTCTCGTACGGGCAGTCGGTCGACACTATCCTGTAATAATACGTGCCGCCCTCTGTAGCCGTAGTGTCGCTGAAGCTCGCGCCCCAGAAGGGAGCCGAGCCTGAGACCATGGAAGACGCCGAGAAATCCACGCTCGTCGACCTGAATATCCTGTAGCCCGCGAGGTCATAGGGGTTCGCGGCGCTCGACGGCAAGGAAGTATCGCTCGGTACCTGCGTCCAGCTGAGAGTCACCGGGCTTGAACAGCAGGACGCGCTGGCGCCTGCGACCGCTGGCGGTTTCTCGCCGGAAGCCGGGTCTTCGCCGCACAGGATCGTCGTGGCCTGGGCGGCGGACACGCTTGAGCCGTTGCCGCACAGGTCGAACGATATGGCCCTGTATGAGTAAGTGCCGATTTCAGCCAGCGAAGGAATCCCCCCCGGGGGGGTCGCATCGGTCCATGAGTCGTGCCAGAAAGAAGTGGAAGCGGCGGCCGCGAGTTCGGCGGACGTGAATATTCCGTCCGAATCAGGTATGAGCTGCGCCGTCGGCGTTGAGGTCATATTCACCTGCAGGCAGCCGCTTACTTTTGGATAGCTGTCCGTATCGGTAAGAAGCGCCGGGTATGTGGCGCTGTCGTTCACATAGACGCAGGTCTGGTTTAAATCAGCGTCAGCCGGCTGAGTGAGCGAAAGCGCGACCCTTTTCCAGCCTGCCCTCGCGTCTATCGTAGGCGCGCTCGGAGAAGTGGTTTTGTCAGGGGCCGTATCCGAACCTGTTTCCGCGGCAAAGCCGGTGCCAGGCGAACATGCCGTAGAGCCGTTTCCGCAGGTCGCGTCATAATCGGTCTGGACGTATTTTTTCGAGACAGGGTCGCCGCCGTTATCCGGGACCAGGGTGGCGTCGCAATTCACGGGCGCGATAGCGTAATAATAGGTCCTGCAGCCAATAAGGCTGCCCGAATCAGTGTAGCTGGTCGCTCCCTGAGCGAGCTCAGGCTTGCCGCTTCCCGGCTCTCCGGCAACCCAGTCTATTCCGGAAGCTGTCGGGTCAATCGGATAGCTCGTGAAAGGCGAAGTCGACCTGTAGACCCTGAAGCCGACTACATCAGGGTTGGAAGATGTATTGTAGGCGGTCCAGCTGAGGGCTACTTGCCCGTCCGCCGGGCCGTCCGCGGCTGTAAAACCGGCGACAGCGGCGGGTTTTACAGGGTTGATCGTGGAATCATCCACTCCGGTATCGAAAACAGAATTGCTTGTTCCCGGGTTGCCGCTTACCTCGGAAGAAAAGCTGCTGGCGTTAAGCGAATTATCGTAGGATTTTACCGCTACGTAATAGGTCGTAGTCGAGCTGCCGTCGGAAGGGGTGTGCGCCAGGGCCTGCACCTGCGTTGTCGTGCCGCCACCGTCGACGACAGTATTGGACGGGACTATGGTGCATTCGATGGAAGACCCGGCGTCTGAGCAGCTGTACTGCGAGCCTGACATGACAGTAAGCGGGATGGTTATCACGCCGGAGTAGGTGCCGGAGGAAACTCCGTAATATACCTTGTAACCGGCCACGTCGCCTTCAGGGCTCTTCAGCCATTTGACCTTGAGCCTGCTGCAAAGGCCGGGGTCCCTCACCTGCACGTCAGCTGGCGCGCTCGGCGGGGATGAATCATTTGAGGCCTGGCCCACGCCAATATTCCGAATCCTTATGTGGGTTTCGAGCATGAACGTGCCAGGGGCAGTGGTGCCCTGTATGTTGTCCTTGGTCCTTGTGACAATATTCACGGTCAGGAATTTTATAGCGTCCCTGTTCGCTTCGGTTGAGGTGTCAGCTATCTGGTTGCCGTTGATGTCGAAATAAGTAAACGCGAGAGTTTCGACATACTGGGCCACATCCTCGTTGTCTCCGGTTGTGCCGGTGGTCAGGTTATTTTCCCTCCGCACAAGGTACTGAACCCCGCCGGTGGTCTGAAGCCCGTACCTTACCTCGAGATTGTTGCCGGTTGTATTCGGGTCTGAATATTTGAACATTATGGAGCTGGCGGTTGCCTCGGTGATCACATGGTCGGTGTTCGCGGCGTAGCCCGCGTTCATGAGCTCGCGCTCCATCAGGTTCAGGGCCACCCTCGCGTTCTGCTGCGCCTCGACGCTCTGGTCCTGGTTGCTTGATTGACTGAAGAAAGTGGTGTACATCGAGTAGACGGCCGCTGATATGATACCTGTTATGAAGATCGCTATCAGGAGCTCAACTATCGTGAAACCTTTCTGCCTGTTCATTTTAGTCGGATTGGCTGCCGGCATACTCTAACCTCTGCTCCTCATGGTCGTGACGGTAACGCTCTTTTCAATGTGCCAGAGCGTGTCTGTCCAGTACACGTTAAGGTCTACCCTCTTGAGACCATCCTGACTGGGGTTCGCTGTGCCGTTTCCGTTCAAGTCAATGTATGTCACCTTGTAGTCCCATCTGAAGACCCTGTTCCCGATAGTCTCTGTCGCTGTCAAAGGCGTGCACGTGAACTCCGGCCTGCTCACGGTAGCGTCCGTCTGCGCACAGTCGCGTCTTAGCTCGGTTAAAGGCGTTGTGGAATCGTCCACCTCGATGTTCAGGTAATCGACGCTCAGGAGCGCTTCGAGCCTTTTCTGCGCCAGGTTATTGGCCTGGGACATGGCCTGGCTGTGGCCAGAGGTCTTAACCGCGGTCCCGGCAAGCCCGGCTATCCCGAGTATGCCCACGGAAAGAATAGTCATCGCGATCAGCACCTCGAGAAGCGTAAACCCTTTTTGAGAGGTTTTCATATCCATCAGCACCCTGTAACGACCTGTATCATCCCTGTAGCGCTCTTGACGGTTATCTTCATCCTGTCGTTGTCCTTATTCGTGTTTTCAATGCATATGGAAGTGGCTGACGCGGCGCCATTCGGGTAAAAAGCGGTAGTGAAGCCCGCGCCGGGGCTCGTGATCGTTATGCCGTCCCCGAGCAGGCCCGTTGCCCTGCCCGCGTCATCCCAAGTGCCGGTTGTGGTGTTCAGGAAGTAAAGCTTGAATGTGTCCGGAGGAGTCACGCCTGAATTGACGG
>JACPGA010000198.1 GCA_016182705.1 Deltaproteobacteria bacterium | reverse complement strand
CGAGGCGGCGGCCGCAGGTTACGCGGATTCAGGCGCGGTCTACGTGCTTGAAGGTGGGCTTTTAAAGCTCAAGGCCTCGACCGGCCTTGACGAAAGGTTCGCAAGGGAGGCTGGAACTCTAGGAGGCTTTCCCGGAGGGCGTTGCGTGAAAGGCAGCGCAGTCCTTGATAATATCTCCATGCTGGAAGCGCCGCTCAAGGGCGCGTTGATGTCAGCCGGGGCTCAGCTTTGCGTCTCTGCCCCGCTCGTGTATAATAATGAAGCGTCCGGTCTTCTTCTGGTCATGTACAGGGACCCCGAAAAGTTCAATTCAGAGCAGCTCGGGTTTTTCGAGGCAGTCGCCGCGTCCATAGCGGTCGCTTCCGGCCACTCGGGACTTTTCCAGAGGGAGCACTCCACGAGAAAGTTTTTCGAGAGGCTACTTGCTCAGCTGCCGGTGGGGCTTGCCGTGTTCGCCTCTGACGGCAGGTGCTCTCTCATGAGCGTCCAGGCAAGGCGCATGCTGGGCGCAGACCCCGGCATGGAAGCCTCCGGTTACAGCGTGTTCGAGGACGAGTTGCTCGCCTCCCAGGGCATACTCACCACGATCCGCAAATCATACGAGGGTTACTCTACGGAGTTCATAATAAACTACAGCCCCATGTCTTCCAGGGCGCTTGGTATCGCGATGGCGCCGGTAAAGCTTCGGATAAGGAGCTTTCCGCTGTACGACGCCGGAGGCGAGATATCCAATGTAGCCCTTTTGTACGAAGACCTGACCGGGACGGTTGAAGCCCCCGGCGGGAGAGCCTGATGAAGAAGATATTCTATAGCCTGAGCATATCGAACAAGCTCGCCGTAGTCTTCCTGTTCCTCCTTTTCATGATGGGTGTGGGAGGACTGGTCGGCCTTTATAACGCTGGCCAGCTCGCCAATGTCACCAAACGCCTGTATATCGATTCATTCAAGAGGGGCGAGACTCTCTCTTCGGTCGAGAACGAGTTTCTTTCTGCGCGCCAGGAGATGTTCCTCCATACCATCATAAGCGACCCGTCGTCCAAGGCTTACCTCGAAGGCTCGGTGGACGAGCACAGGAACAAGATAATAAAGCTTCTTGGCGAATATAAGGAAATGGGCGTGGCAAGCGGACATGAGAACATGTACGCGGAACTGCTCGGCAACCTCGACAGGTACTGGGCCATACACGAACGGGTGGAAGAGATATCAAGGCTGGGGGAGCGGGACGCGGCCCTGAGCATCATCAGGATGGAAGGCAACAAGAGCTTTTCGGATTCCGTCACCTCATTGAAGAAGCTCCTGAAAGAGGAGCGGGACACGGCCTACACCGCCTATAAGGAAAGCGATTTTTTCGCCAAGCTCATCATAATCGTGACTTTCGCGTTCACCCTGCTGGCCATAATAGTCGCTGGCGGCCTGTGGCTTACGCTTACGCGCGCTCTCGTTAACCCCATACTGGCGATAGAGGACTCGGCTAAAAAGATAGCTCAGGGAGACTTGAAGCAGCGGGTCCCTGTCATTGCCGAAGACGAGATCGGAAACCTCGCGGCCGAGTTCAACAGGATGGCCGAAAGCCTCGAGAACTACTACAACACGCTCGAAAAGAAGGTCTCCCAGAGGACCGACGCGCTCCGCCAGGCAAACGAAGAGCTCTCGAAGAACAAGATAGAGCTCGAGTTCGCCAATATGGAGCTGCAGGAAGCGAACCGCATGAAGAGCCAGTTCCTGGCCAACGTGAGCCATGAACTGCGCACGCCTCTTAATTCCATAATAGGCTTCTCCGAGCTTTTGCAGGAAAAGGCCTTCGGCGCTTTGAACGAGCGGCAGACGCAGTACGTTGAATACGTCCATTCCAGCGGCAGCCACCTTCTTCAGCTCATAAACAACATCCTCGATCTGTCGAAGATAGAAGCCGGGAGGATGGATGTCGTGAAAGAGGACTTCTCGGTCATGGAGGTTTTAGGCGAGCTCCTTGGCATAATAAAGCCACTGGCGCATGAGAAGAACATCGTCATCGAATCGAAGTCGGTCCCCGCGTCCCCGAAGCTCAGGGCGGACAAGGCCAAGTTCAAGCAGGTAATGCTGAACCTCCTGTCGAACGCGGTGAAGTTCAATATCCATGGCGGCACAATATCCGTGGACTGGGAGACCATGGAAGAGCCTTCAGGCATGAGCGTCGAGCGTTTCATAGTCTTCCGGATAAGCGACACGGGCATCGGCATAAAGGGCGAGGACAAGGGAAGGCTGTTCAAGGAGTTCGAGCAGATAGACTCGTCAATAACAAGGGAGTACGGCGGCACAGGGCTCGGGCTGGTGCTCACCAAGAGGCTCGTCGAGCTGCATAACGGCTCGATCTGGGTCGAGAGCGAGCCGGGCAGGGGCTCGACCTTCAGCGTGAAGCTCCCGCAGGGCACAGACGAGATAGACATGCCGGTCATGACCACGAGACCCGTTGCGACAACAAGCGGCTTTGCCCGCCCTCTTGTGCTGGTCGGCAGCGAAGGGCAGGACATAAACCACCTGCTTGAGATATATCTGGCCGGAGACGCCTTTGAGGTCTTTACCGCCTTCGACGGCCTGGACCTTCTCAGAAAGGCCCAGGAACAGAAGCCTTTTGCCATAATAATGGGGATAACTCTTCCGATGAAGGACGGCTGGGAAGTCCTGAAGGAATTGAAGGCCAACCCGGATACCGCTGATATCCCGGTGGTCATCATCTCCGCGGTGGACGACAGGGAGCTGGGACTCCAGCTCGGGGCTGTCGAGTACATGGAAAAGCCCGTGAACAGGGAGATGCTCCTCAATGTCCTGCACAGGCTTCAGATGAAGGACGGGCCAATCCAGTGACAGCAGGGGGCGGTATGCAGGGAAGCGGACAAAAAGTTCTCCTTGTCGAGGACAACCACATGAACATGGTGCTCGTAAAAGAGATACTTACCATGAACGGTTACGAGATAATCGAGGCGGGAAGCGGCACTGAAGCCTTAACGTCGCTTGCGGCAGTGCGGCCGGATATCATACTGATGGACCTGCACCTGCCGGGCATGGACGGCATAACCGCGACAAGGATAATCAAATCCGATGAGCGGAACAAGGCCATCCCGATTCTCGCGCTGACTGCTTCGGCCATGAGGGGGGAAGAGGACAAGATACTGCGCCAGGGCTTTGACGGCTATGTGGCAAAACCCATCGAAATAAAAAGACTCCTTGAAGCCATAAGCACAAGCCTGCATACGCAGCGCCAGCTGAAAGCTGCCCTTGAAAAAGAAAAGGAGACTACCCCTTCTTCAACTCCCTGACGGCCTTTCTTATTTTTTCCAGATCCGCGGCTTGAGTCTTTTCGTGCCCGTACCTTTCCTTCTGAAACGCCTCCGTTATATAACTGACCCGCTGGTCTTTGAGCCTTTGCGCGCATTCAAGGGGGGTCTCGTCTGTCCTCCTGACTATTCCCCTGTAGGAGAGGGCCTTGAGCATATCAAAATAAAAGCCCGGCCCCCTGAGGCGTGTCTTCTTTTTCATGGTGCGCCGTCTGAATAAAAATACCGTAAGGATGATTGCCGCCAGCACAGCGGCTGTTGGCGCGGCTTTTCCAATGTCAGGCGCTCTGAACGCCTTTTTTATCTCCTCCATCAGCCCGGCTGTTCTCCTTTCAGCTGAAAGGGCCATCCTCACCTGGTCATTGAAAGAGAACTGTATTATGTGCCTGTTCCATTTGAGCTTCACCAGGTCAAGATAAAGCCAGATGACCGAGGGGCTGTAGGCAGGGGCAGGGGCCGAAGGTGTAGGGTCGAACCTCACCCAGCCGGTGCCTTCGATATATGCCTCGACCCAGCTGTGAGCGTCCTGCTGCCTTACTATGAAATAATTCCCCAGCCCGTTCCATTCTCCCTCTAAAAAGCCTGTTACAAGCCTTGCGTGGATGCCGGAGGCGCTGAGAAGCATGACCATCGAGGTCGCGAAGTGCTCGCAGTAGCCTTCCTTCGAGTAAAAGAGAAAGTCCTCCAACGGGCCGCTTCCGCCAGTGTTTTTCGGGGAGAGCGTATATTTGTAATTGGCCTTCAGGTGCTCCTCTATTGAGATTGCCTTTTCAAGATCATTCCGGCCCTTCGCGATATCCGCCGCAAGCTCTCTTATCTTTTGCCTTTCAGGGCTTGAGTCGATGTACCGGGAGTTGACCGGGCCTTTCGGGGCCGGCTCATCGCTGTTGACCCTGGAAAGGTCGGTCCACAGTCTGTATTCAACCCTTGTGAACGGAAGCGAAGTGAGTCTTATGACGCCGGTGCGCTCGACCCAGATAGATGGAAAAGAGCCCTCAAGCCTGTAGACGTTGGGCGCGGCGAAGAGGACTTCCGTGTCGAGAGGCTCGAGGAGCACTGCTATCTCGGTTGCCCGCCCCTGGCCCGGTCCGATTACAAACCCGGCGGGCCCGGCGCGCTTCATGAAGCTTCGCTCCCGGCCAGCGTTCCAGCTTCTCCCGTTGTAAACTTCGAGGATAGAGCCTTTGAAGTAGACTGTCCCGGAGGGCCTGCCGCCGGGAAACTCGGCGCGCATGACTATTGTAGAGTCTTCCTTTACAGGCCCCAGCGCACCCAGGTCAACGGTATCAGAAAAGCCGGTCGTCTTTACGGTGTTGAGGGCCTTTCTCTCAAATATCCCGACTCCCATCCTCGGTATGGAAAAGAACAGGGCCAGTGTCATCACAAGGCTCAGGGCCGAGATGGCGGCCACTATCGTGAAAAAACGCAAGCCGAAAAGGTTGGAAACCGCGGGAGCTTTGCGGGCGGCCTCCAGGTCGCGCGTTATGCTGAAGATTATCATCGCCCATATCGAGGCCATTACATAGAGCGCGAGCATGGCGAAAAAGGCGAGGCTCACGGTCGAGACGGCCGCGGCGAGCATCAGGAAAAAGACAAGGGCATAGGACAACAGGTGGTCCCTGCTTTTTTTGAGGTCAAAGAGCTTGAGTCCCAGAAGGAGCATCAAAAGCCTTGAGGCGGCTGTTATGAACTCTCTTGAAAAGACCAGAAAGTCTGCCAGGAAAAGTGCGAAGACAAGCACGGCGATGATATTCCATACAGCGGTGGAAGGCTGGAACGACTTCCTGAAGCTCAGGTAAAGGCCGGCTCCGTAAACGGCGGCCATGATTGCAAGCAGCAACGGGCCTGTTGTCCCTGACATTCCAACAGCCCACAAACCGAGAAGAGCCATGAAAGAGGTGAGGGCAAGGATATGTCCGGTCACAGGCCGACCACTTTGACGTAAGGGCTGGTTTGCCCGGGCACAGGGCTTATGAGGGCCAGCTCGCGGAGCAGCATGAAGAGCTGTGCGCGCCCCGGCGCTGGAGGTATCTCGGAAGAGGCTGTCCTTAATCCGACGGAAAAGCCTTTCTCCATATATGCGTTGATAGTGCCGGCGGCCTCATCGACAAGCTCTTCGAATGACTCGCCAGCCGGGCCAGTGTTTTCAAAGACCACGATGACTTTTTCGTCCGATTCCTTCTCGAACTCTTTCAGAAGAAGCCTTTCAGAGCGCGCGGCCGATTTCCAGTG
>JACPGA010000201.1 GCA_016182705.1 Deltaproteobacteria bacterium | reverse complement strand
TTTTCCGTTGCTGGCCCTGCTGGCCCTGTCTGTTTTTTACGCAGGCGGCCTCAACGCCGGGATCGCTGTCGCCGCCGCCGCCGCGCTCGCCTTTCATGCCGCAGCCTATTTCGTATTATCAAGCGAGATAATAAAACCACTCAAGGCCATTGCTTCCGCGTCCTCGGGCAAAGGGCCAGGCTTGCCGCCGCCCGGACGCAAGTTCCTCCCGGAGATCGAATCGATAAAATCATACGTGCTCAGCGCCGGGGCGCTCCTTGACGAATACAGGGAGCAGCACAGGACTCTTTTAATGAGCATACCCGACATCCTCCTTGAACTCGACAAATCCGGCTCCATCCTGTTCGTGAACAAGGCTGCACTTGATGTGACAGGGTACTCCGAAGACGCAGTGCTCGGCAGGCCCTTCCAGGATCTTATAGAAAGCGAATGGAAGCCCAGGTGGAATAGTGCGCTTGCCCAGCTTCAGGAAGGAGAAGCCGCCAGCAATATCGACCTGAAGCTCATCATGGCAAGCGGGGCCGCCAGCTTTTATGAATTCAACGCTGTCCCCCTCTGGAAAGAAGGCATCGTAGCGGGCTGCTGCTGCGTAGGGCGCGATATAGAAGAGCGCAGGAAGATAATCACCGAGCTCGAGGCAGCAAGGAGGCATGCCGAAGATGCCTCGGCAAAGCTTAAAAAAACCGTAAACGACCTCGAAGAGTTTTCACTGCTCGCGGTGAGAAGAGAGCTTAAAATGCAGGAGCTGCGGGAGATGTTCGTGAGGCTCAAGGAGGACCATGAGATTAACAAGGAATTCCCGGTCTGATACCGCAAAAAGAACCCCGCGTTCAACGGAGTCCCTCCCCGACATCTCTCTTATCGGCGCTCCTGTGGCGATCATCGGCAAAAGCGCGGATATCTTGCGCGTGAACCGCGAATTCAGCGCGTTTACCGGTTTTTCAGATTATGAGAGCCAGGGCATGCCGCTCGGCGGGATACTTAAAATCTCTCAGCCCGGCAAGGGTACCAGCAGGGGGAAAAGTGTTCTGACCATGAAGAACGGAATCGAGGCGCATGTATCATACTCAATTTCCACGATACCTGAGACTGAGTTTTCCGTGCTCACCCTCATATCAAAAACAGAAACAGCCATGCTTCAGGGCAAACTGGACACAAAGCAGATGGAGCTCGAAAAACGCGAGAAATATATAGAATGCTTCAGGGAAGGGGTCCTGATGATGATTACGGACCTCGACAGGAACGAAACAGAGCTCAAGGTCGCTCTCAAAAACCTTAAGGAAACCCAGGTCCAGCTCGTCCAGTCAAGCAAGATGACTGCCCTCGGAGAACTTTCAGCCTCCCTCGTCCATGAGATAAGCCAGCCGTTGACCGTAATAAGAGGCCTCACATTTGGCATGCTGCGCGCAATGCAAGACGGCGGCGAGCATAACGACAAGGTCAGGCTCATCGCGGACGCGGCTTCAAGAATGGAAAAAATAGTGAAGCACCTGAGAACCTTTTCCAGGTCAGAGCCTCCGGTGCTCTCCCCGATCGATATCAACGCCGTAGTGAGAGACGCCTTTCTCATCCTGAACGACCATCTTCTGTCGCACTCGATAGAGACCATCCTTAATCTCATGCCCGTTCCCCTTGCCCTCGGGAACCCGAACCGCCTTGAACAGGTCATAATAAACCTTGTCACAAACGCCAGGGACGCGATGCCCGAAGGAGGCGTGCTCACCATCACTACCAAAGAGGAGACAAGTGACGGCAGACCATTTATAAGGCTCATAGTCAAAGACTCAGGGTCCGGAATACCGGATGATATCATCAGCAGGGTATTCGACCCTTTTTTCACCACCAAGGAAACCGGGAGGGGCACCGGGCTCGGGCTTTCCATAAGCCTGGGCATAGTGCGGGAGCACAAAGGGGACATCAAGATCGAAAGCGTGAAGGGGTTCGGCTCTTCATTTCATGTCCTCATACCTGCCTTAAGCGCCGGTTGAAGCCGGCAGGCGGCTGTGATATCCTTGACGCATGTTCAAGGCCGTTCTTGACATAGTATTCCCGCCCGTTTGCCTCCTGTGCGGAGCAAGGGCCTTGAAAAAAGGCTTCTGTGAAGGGTGCGCCAGCCTCATCGAAAAAGAGCGCATAACATCGCCGATATGCACAGTCTGCGGCATACCGTTTACGTCTTCCAGGGGCGTTGACCACGCCTGCGGCAGGTGCGTTGAGCAGCCGCCCTCCTTCACCGCCGCCAGAAGCGCGTTCATATTCGAAGGCAGGGTCCTCGATGCCATACACAAGCTCAAATACGGCGGCGACACTTCTGTCGCTGCGCCTCTCGCGGACCTCGTCAGCGGCTCCATAGGCGGCCACAGCCCCTGCATGGTCGTGCCGGTTCCCCTGCACACAGGAAGGCTCAGGGAGCGCGGCTTCAACCAATCCCTTCTTGTCGCCAGGGAATTGTCGCGCATTTTATCTCTGCCCCTTATATACGACCGGCTGAAAAGGACCAGGGACACGGGCCAGCAGGTCGGCCTCAAGGCAGTGGAAAGAAAAAAGAACGTCTCAGGCGCGTTCACCCTCGTTGAGCCGGGATTGTTCAAAGGGAAAAAAGTTCTCCTGGTTGACGATGTCATAACTACCGGGGCCACGCTGAACGAATGCTCGAAGGTCCTCAAGCGCTCCGGTGCCGAGGTCATCGCCCTCACCGTTGCCAGGGCCGTGAAGTTGTGATAGCTTCAATTCCAAAGGAAATTTTGAAAATGCGGGAGTAAGATGGGAAAGGTAGTCTCTTTAAAAAAACTCCAGGCAGAGCTTGCCTCGGGCAGGAAAAAAAAGAAGGTGGTCTTCACGAACGGCTGCTTCGATATTCTGCACGCGGGACACGTGAGATACCTTAAAAAGGCCAGGTCTCTGGGCACCGTTCTCGTTGTGGGGCTCAACAGCGACAGCTCCGTGCGTTCCATCAAGGGCCCGACAAGGCCCATAGTCCCACAGCGTGAACGTTCGGAAGTACTCTCGGCGCTCGAATGCGTTGATTACGTGGTGCTGTTCAACGGCCCTACCCCGCTGAAGCTCATAGAGGCGATAAAGCCCGACGTTCTCGCTAAAGGCGCGGACTGGGCGGCCAAGGACATAGTCGGAGCGGACGTCGTGAAAAACAGCGGCGGCCGGGTAGCCCGCATAACTCTCGTAAAGGGAAGGTCCACCACGAACATCATAAGAAGAGTGCTTGAACTGCACAAAAGCCGCGGTCAGTAAGCCCTCTGATTTATCCCGAGCCAATAGGCGCAGGCTGCGTTTATCGTATTCTGGTACTCGTCATAGTCCAGTACCTTTATCAGATAGCTGTTCGCTCCAAGCTCGTAAGACCTCCTTATGTCCTCTTTCAATTTTGAGACCGTCAGAATGACCACAGGAACAAGCCTCGTCAGGCTGTCCGAGCGGATCTTCGCGAGCACCTCAAAGCCGTCCAGCTTCGGGAGCCTCAGGTCCAGGAGGACGACCTTCGGCAGGTCCGCCGTATTTCTGCCCTTGTATCTGCCTGTTCCGAACAAATAGTCGATGGCGTCCTGGCCATCATACGCGACTGTTACGGAATTACCGGCCAGGCTGCACTCTTCCAACGCGTTCCGGGTCAACTCAACAGCTTCGGGACTGTCCTCTACCAGAAGGATTGTGCCAGCCATCAGCTCTTCCCCGTTTTAAGAGTGAAATAGAAAACCGCTCCTTCGCCTGTTGTTCCCTCTGCCCAGACCCTTCCTCCGTGCCTCTGCACTATGTGTTTTACGGTCGCCAGCCCGATGCCCGTCCCCGGGAATTCATCCTGTGAATGGAGCCTCTGAAAAGGCTGGAAAATCCTGTCCGCGTTTGCCATGTCAAAACCAATACCGTTATCCTTTACGCAAAAGACGTCCATGCCGGCCTCTTCCCCGCACTTCCGGAATTCGATCACTGGCCCGGTTTTTTTCGACGTGAACTTCCATGCGTTCCCCAGAAGATTTTCAAGCACCATCCTTAAAAACTTTTCATCCCCACTCGCCGACAGGCCCCCATCGATAATGAAGTTGCTCTTTTTTTCAGGGTCGGCTTTTTCCAGATCAGTTGCGATAACCATCGCGATGGCGCTCAAGTCGACCGTGCCTGTGACGACCTCGGCCCTTATGACGAAAGAAAAGTTCATGAGGTCGTCTATGAGCTGACCCATTCTTTTTACGGAGGCCCTTATGCGCTCGAGATGGTCCTGGCCGTCCCTGTCGAGCCGCTCACGCTGTTTTTTGAGAAGCAATATGGTAAACCCGTCTATGAGTCTCAAAGGCGAGCGAAGGTCGTGCGCCACCGAGTAGGTAAAAGTCTCAATCTCCGTCTTGGCCGCCGCGAGGTCCTCGTTCGCCCGTTTCAGCTCCAGCGTTCTCTCCTCGACCCTGCGCTCCAGCTCTCTGTAAAGCTTTTTCAACTCGTCCTCGGCCTGCTTGCGCTCGGTTATGTCCTGGACAATGCCCGCCATGCGCATGGGCTTTCCTGAGGCGTCTCTTGCCACCTCGCCCTGCATATGCACAATCCGCTCGGCCCCGTCGCCTCTTATTATCCTCGCGTCGACCGAACAGGTCTGTTCAGTTTCAAGCGCTTTCCGGCTACTCATAATTACCTTTTCCCTGTCATCCGGGTGTACGGCATTCAGATAATCCGCAAGGCTTTCAATGTCAGCGTCTTTTCTGCCGAATATCCTCAAGACCTCATCAGACTTGTAAAAGAAGGTCTTATCCATATCCCACTCCCAGTTCCCTATGTGGGCTATCCTCTGGGCCTCGCGCAGGCTATGCTCGCTTTTTTTCAAAGCTTCCTCCGTCTTCTTGAGGTTCGTTATGTCGGTCGACACGCCGCAGAGAGCATAGGTCTTCCCCCTGGTATCCTTCAAAGGAAACTTGATTGAGATATAGGTGTGTACGCCGTCCTCGAGCGGAAATGACTCCTCGAATTCCATGGGCCTGTCATGCTTGAGGACTTCCCTGTCGTTCTCATCGAATTCCTTTGATGCCTCTTCCGTGAACAACTCGGATGCGGTTTTTCCATAGACCTCGTTTTTCGCCCTTCTGCTGACTACTTCGAAAAGCCTGTTGACGAATATGTGCCTTCCCTCCAGGTCTTTCAAGTAAACGATATTCCCCATGTTGTCGAGTATGGCCCGAAACCTCTCCTGGCTCTCACGGAGGGCCTCCTCGGCTTTCCTGCGTTCGGTGATGTCCACGATTCCAGCTATCGCGCCCTTGTACCCGCCGCTTTCGATCAATGGCGCGGCCGAGACGCTCACATATATCCTGGAGCCGTCCTTTTTAAAGAATTCAGCGTCAACGAACTGTTTTACTCCGCTTCTGCTAAGCTCCAGTCTTTGCTCTAAAAGTTTCGCGCCTTCCTCGTCCTTGAAGTCGAAAAGGCTTTTCCCCATCATCTCGTTCACCGTGTACCCGAGCATCTCCGCCGTTTTCGGGTTTACATATGTAGTAACGGCACTCTCGTCTATCACCCATATGCCTTCCTGAAGGTTTTCTATGAGGGTCCTGTACCTCAACTCGCTTTCTGCAAGGCTCTTCTGGCTGCTTACCAGCTCCCGCTGCCTTTCCAGTATGCTCTGGGCCATGCCGTTGAAGGACGAGGCCAGATGCCCTATCTCGTCTTTTGTCCTCACGGGCACCCTGACTTCATAATTCCCGGCCGCTATCTCGCCAGCGCCGAGCGCCAGCGCCCTCAGGTGCCTTACTATGACCCTTATGAAATAAATGACCAGCGCTCCAATAAGCCCGGTCACCAGCAGGATCGCGCCAAAAGTGTACCATTGACTTCTGATGACCGGGGCGAAGACTTCGTTCCTCCGGAAATGTGTCGACCTTCTGTTTCAAAACCGAGTTGGGGATAAACCTCGAAGGGGTAATCATGAGCTTGTCCTTGTTCCCCAGGTATATCTCGAAAGATCTCCATCTGCCCCAGTGGCTCCAGCTCAACGCGCCGAGGCGTTGTATATATTCTCCGGTGAAGAACTCGCCGAACTTGGAAAGCGCCGTAAAACTGGTAATTACTCCCAGCACCTTCCCTTTCTCAGCGCGGCTGTATACAGGGGCCGAAACCGCTATTTCAGGGCCGAATTTGGAGACCGTCTCGCTCACAGCAAGACCCTTAAGCCCGTTCCTGAAGAACTCTTCTTTCGAGAGGTCTTCGCCCTCCCATCCGGGAATTGTAGAGGCCAGTACTTTTCCGTCGGGGGCGGTGATAATGCTGAGCCGGTACATCTCCCTGAGAAGCGGGAGCTTGTACGTTTTCATGTACTCGCCCAGTACCCTTCCGGCTGCCTTCCTGTCCATTCGTTCAAGCATGTTCACGATGAAACCGTCGCTCGCGAAATCCTGCATCCTGTTCCTGTTCATCTGCATATACATGAGGATGTAGGCTTCCCTCTCGTCCGCTGTCTGCGTCAGCTCGGCGATAAGCAGCCTTTCCATCTCCTGCTTGTTACCCTTGAATATCATCGAAATGACGGCGAGCACGGGCAGAAGTATGACCAGATAAGCTATAATGACCTTATATAAAAGAGAAAAACGGGGCATTGAGACTTCTCCGTT
>JACPGA010000200.1 GCA_016182705.1 Deltaproteobacteria bacterium | reverse complement strand
GAATGGCAACCCTTTTATGTTTTTTAAAGCCTGCCAAGCTATCCTCACACCTCACATAGGTTTGAGGACAATTTGGGGACACGATTTTCTGGGTGTCTTAAAAGATAAGTAATTGCTTTTTAAGAAGAAAAAATGGGGTGGACGAGGGGATTCGAACCCCCAACCCCCGGAGTCACAGTCCAGTGCTCTAACCGTTGAGCCACGTCCACCGTCGGGAAGCTTGATGCGGGTAATTATCAAATTTTTTTAACACAAGGAGGCCCGACTGTCAATACAAATGCGTCTCAGGTGGCCTGTACGTGATTCGGGTTTAAATTTTCCATTTACAGTAGTACTATGATTTTTATGTATACGAAAGCATTTGAAAAGCTGGCTTCCGCCATCTCAAGGGGGGCATCTGTCCTTACCGTCAACGCGAGGCTTACCCGCCATCTCGCCTCCGAGTACGACCTTGACATGAGGCGTTCCGGAAAAACAGCATGGCCGACGGCCTCTGTCATGCCGTTTTATTCATGGGTTTCGGGGCTATGGGAAGAGCACGGGAGCGTTCCAGCCCTCACGGGCCTCAGGGCGCGCGTCCTGTGGGAGCGGGTCGTTGCCGAGGACCCTAAAGATGCGGGGAGCTGGCCGTCATCCGGGGTTGCCAGGGCGTCTTTTGAGGCGATGAGGCTCATGAGCGAGTATGGTATGGAGCTGCCCAGGGAAGATATCTATCTGACCGAGGAGGCGAAGGCCCTTAAGAGATGGTCGGATACTTACGCGGCCGAGCTTAAAACGCTTGGCTACATCGGGGAAGCGCAAATCGCATCCCAGGTGAAAAGGCTTATTGAAAGGGGCGTGCCAATTCCCGCAGAAGTCATACTGGCGGGCTTTGACGAGCTCTCCCCGGCCGTATCTTCAATCGCAGGGGCATTGGCCCGGCGCGGCTCGGCTGTCACTTTCTGGCCTGGGATAGAAGACATGCCGCTTGCTGGAGAAGCCGGGATCATAAAATGCCACGGCGAAGAAGACGAGGTAGTCCGGGCGGCAAGGTGGGTAAGGGCCGTCTACAGGCCGGGCAAGAGGATCGCCGTCATAGTGCCTGACCTCGAACAATACAGAAAAGCCATAATCCGTGAATTCACGGCTGAACTGTCCCCGGTCGAAGTGCTGCCAGAGGCTGAGGACTGCCCGGTATTCAACATATCCCTTGGAGCACCCCTTTCCGAAGAGCCGCTCGTCGGGTCTGCCCTGGACATACTTTCAATCGGAGATGGCAAGGAAAAGGCCTCTCTCCTCATACAAGCGCTCAGTTCCCCATTTCTGCCGGGCGTCGACGCGTTCAGCTTTTCGAAGCTTGACCTGAAACTCAGGAATGAAAATAAAACAGAGGCCAGCCTTTTTGAGTGCAGGGCATTTTTACAGGGCGAGGGTTTCACAGCGCTTGGCGACTGGCTCGCCTGGCTTAAAGCCGCCGGAAGAAAACAGGTTCCAAGCGCGTGGGCAAAGGCCTTCACAGACCTCCTTGGCAGAATCGGCTGGCTTAAGGGCATGAAACTCTCAAGCAACGAGTACCAGACCCTTGCCGCGTGGAACAAGGCCCTTGAAAGTTTTGCCTGCCTTGACGACGTGCTCGGCAAGGTCTCAAGAGGCGAGGCAGTCTCAAGGCTCGCTTCAATAGTGAGGGAGACGATTCATCAGGTGGAAACGCCTGACGCTGACATACAGGTATTAGGCCTTCTCGAGGCGACCGGCCTGTGGTTTGACCACATAAGGGTATTAGGCTGCCATGAATACGCCCTGCCTTCAGAGCCTTCGCCAAACCCGTTCATACCTTTAAACATTCAGGCTGCCAAAGGCGTACCCCATTCGACAAGCGAAAGGGAGCTTGAGTTCGCCAGGGCCGTGACAAAAAGGCTCCTTTCGTCTGCTCCGTCGATAGCCGTGAGCTGGCCAGAAGTTTTAGATGACAGGGAGCTGAGGGTCAGCCCCTTTTTCAGGGATTGCGCGGTTATTGCTGAAAGAGAGCTGCCGTCGTCCCGGCTTCTGGATATGCCGCAGGCCGCGCTTGAGCAAGCCCCGCAGGACGGCCCCTTGCCCGTAAGCGATGAAGAGCGGGCTGTGCTTCGAGGCGGGACTTCCATTTTGAAAAACCAGTCGATATGCCCTTTCAGGGCTTTTGCCATGCACAGGCTTCACGCCGCCCCGCTCCCGGAAACAGAGCTTGACTTAAAACCTGAGACAAGGGGCAGCATACTCCATGAGGCAATGAAGCTTTTCTGGGAGGATGTCCGCGATTCCGGCAGACTCAGGGAGCTGAAGGAATCCGGCGGGCTTGGCAAGTATGTCGAAACAATTGCCTCAAAGGCTTTAGAGGGCGCGAAGGTGCCTCCGCCGCTGTCAAAGCGTTTCATAGAGCTTGAACACAGGAGACTTTCGACTCTTCTCATGGACTGGGCAGAGCTTGAGCTTAAAAGGGGAGTGGGCTTCAGGGTAAAGACAGTCGAGCTTGAAAAGGAGCTTCAAATAGGCGGCCTCATCATAAAGGGCAGGGTGGACAGGATAGACGAGCTCGAAGGCGGCGGCGAGCTGATAATCGACTACAAGACCGGAAGTCCCAAAACAAGTGACTGGCTTACGAAGCGGCCCATGGAGCCGCAGCTCCTCGTCTACAGCATGGACTCGGGGCCGAGCGCGGTCTCATTTGCCAGGGTCGTGCCCGGCGAGTGCAGGTTTCTGGGGATAACAAGAGAAGAGAAGACCCTGCCCGGCGTAAAACCCTATGACAGCGACAAGTTCAGAACTGAAGCAGGAGGCCTTGACTGGGACGGCCTGATGAGCTTCTGGAAAGAGGCATTGGAAGGGCTCGCGGCAGATTTTCTTGCGGGCGTGTGCGATGTAGACCCGAACAACCGGCCCAATGACGACAGGGCGTGCAAATATTGCGAACTCAAGCTCCTTTGCAGGATTTCTGACGGCGCAGGCAGCGGGGAAGAAGGCGATGACGACTCTTATCAGCCAGACTGACGATATCGCCCGCGAAAGGGCGCTTGACCCGGCTTTTTCTTTTGCGGTGCAGGCCCCTGCCGGTTCAGGAAAGACCGAGCTTCTGATGCAGCGCTACCTTACGCTTTTAGCGTTGGTCGAGCGGCCCGAGCAGATACTCGCATTGACGTTCACGAGGAAGGCCGCCGGTGAGATGAGCTCGCGCATCCTTGGGGCGATGGCAAAGGCATCGGCGGGCTATGCCCCGGCTGCCGCCCATGAGGCAAAGACGATCAGCCTGGCGGCGCGCGCCCTTGAGCGTGACGCCCAGATGGGCTGGTCGCTTCTGGAAAACCCGAACCGTCTGAAGGTGCAGACCATTGACTCGTTCTGCTCCTCCATCGTCCGCCAGATGCCTGTTCTGTCGGGCCTCAGCAGGTATTCCATTACCGACGAGCCTGAAGAGTTCTACAGGGAAGCCGCCGCAAGGACAGCCGCACTCGTCGAGGCGGACGGGCCTGCCGGAGACGCCCTCAGAAAGGCGCTCGGCCATCTCGGTAATTCTGTGAAAGGGCTCATCGACAGGCTCGTCATCATGCTCGAGCGGCGCGACCAGTGGCTGAGGCATGTGCGGCGTGATGTCTCCGGCGCGGCCCTCCGGCTGCTTCTCGAAGGGGCGCTTCAAAGGCTCATCGAGTACGAGCTTAATGCGATAGCAAGCGCTTTCCCGCCGGGCATCGCGGGGATAATAGCGCCTTACGCGAGGTACGCCGCCGCGAATATCGAAGACCCTGAATGCCCTATAGCCAGCCTCGCGGAGCTCGATGGACTGCCTTTGTGCGAGGCTTCGGCCCTGCGGGAGTGGCAAGGTATAAGGGAACTTCTGCTGACAGCTAAAAACGAATTACGCAAACAGGTCAACAAGAATACAGGCTTTCCAGCTGGAAAAGGGGACGCCGCCGACAGGAAGAGGGAGTTTCAGGAACTGCTCTGTTCCTTTGAAAAATTCGGCGGCCTCATCGAGGCCCTCGCGAGGGTGTCGCTCCTTCCATCGCCAGGGTTTACCGAAGCGGAATGGGAAGCTCTTGAGGCCATAATAAGCCTTCTGCCCATAGCGGAGACAAAGCTTGCCGAGGCTTTCGCCTCTGAGGGCGCGGTCGACTTTCAGGCCGTGAGCCTTGCCGCCCTCAAGGCGCTGGGCAGCGAGGACGAGCCGACCGACCTCATGCTGTCTCTTGATTTGAAAATCCAGCACATACTGGTTGACGAATATCAGGACACGTCCGGCACGCAGCTCGCTCTTCTCGAAGCCCTTACAAGGGGCTGGACAGACGGTGACGGCAGGACGCTTTTCGTGGTCGGCGACCCCATGCAGTCCATCTATCTTTTCAGGGAGGCTGAAGTTGGCCTGTTCCTTGAGGCCAGGGCTGGTTGCATAGGCACAGTCAGCATGGAGCCGTTGACCTTGAGCCGCAACTTCAGGTCGCATGAAGGGGTCGTCTCTTGGGTGAACGGGACTATGGAACAGGCTTTCCCGTCCAGTGAAGATACATTTACCGGCTCTGTCGTCTACTCGCCTTCGGTTGCCGTCAAACAAGGAGTTGAGGGCAGCGGCGTGGATATAACCCTGTTCAGCGCCAAGGATGACCCGGCTGAAGCGGAAAAGGTTGTATCCATATTGAAGTCAATCCCCTCAGGCGAGAGCACGGCTATTCTCTGCCGTTCACGGGGAAACCTGCGTTTGATAGTAGATGCGCTGAAAAAAGAAGGGATATTATTCAGCGCGCAGTCAATAGACCCGCTGGCCGAAAGGACTTCGGTGCGCGACATGATGGCGTTGCTGCGCTCCTTAAGCCACCCTCTCGACAGGGTCGCATGGCTGGCGTGCCTGCGCGCGCCGTGGTGCGGTTTAACCCTGTCAGACCTGCACGCCCTCTGTCACAAAGACAGGCAGGGGCCAGTGTGGGAGCTTCTCAATGACCCTGCGAAAGTCGAAAGCCTGTCAGAAGATGGGCGGGGACGGGCCAAAAAGTTCACAATGGAGATGGCCAAGGCGTTGAGCGTATGGGGCAGGAGCGCGCCGTCGGAAGTATTGAGAGGGCGAAGAGGTCGAGGGACGCATGACCGGGCTGTACGCGGACCACTCGGCTACAGTTGGAGCTAAACTCGACATCATGACCATACACAGGGCCAAAGGCCTTGAGTTCGACAATGTCATAATCCCCGGCATGGGCAAGTCGTCGAGGGCAGAGGATAAAAAGCTCCTCGTCTGGCTGGAAAGGGGTGAAGACGACCTGCTTCTCGCCCCTATCGAGAGCAAAGGCGCGCTTGAGGGCAGCCGCATCTACGGGTATCTTTCTGCCCTCCAGAAGGAAAAAGCCGTCAACGAAGAGGTAAGGCTTCTGTATGTCGCGGCGACAAGGGCGAAAAAAAAGCTGTTCCTTCTGGGACACGCTGGCGTGACGGAAGACGGGAAGATAAAGGCGCGTACCCGGTCTTTCTTTTCACGGATACAGCACGCCTTGAGAGAAGATATGGTAATCGAAGCTCAGCCGGTTGAAGAAGCCCCTTCGAGCCCTGCTCTGAAGCTCAACAGGCTCCCCGTCTGTTGGGAGCTTCCTGATATAACGGCCCCTCTTCCCTCGGAGGGTCTGTTTGTCCCGCCCGCTGATGAAGAGCCCCGGTTCTATTGGGCAGGCGAGGCCGTAAAGCACCTTGGTACGGCTGTGCACAGGTACTTCTGCCGGATAGCGAAAGAGGGCGTGGATAAATGGGACGGCCATAGGATAAGGAATGAGGAGCCGAGGATGCGCGCCATGTTGAAGGCGCTTGGTTTGAGCGGCATTGAAGCGGCGCGCGCGTCGAAAGAGGGTGTGTCCATTCTTATGAAGACCCTTGAAGACGAAAAGGGCCGCTGGGTGCTCTCGACGCACGAGGAGGCCGCAAGCGAGCTGCCGTTGACCGCGGTCGTAAAGGGCGCCATAGTGAGGGTCGTCATTGACCGGACATTCGTGGACAATGACGGGGTCAGATGGGTCATAGACTTCAAGACAGGCATGCACGCCGGAGGCTCGCTCGACGAGTTCCTTGAAAGCGAGCGGGAGAGGTACAAAGGACAGCTCGCGAAGTACGAAGCCGCCTTGAGGGCTTTTGGCGAGACCCGGCCGATTAAGAAGGGGCTGTATTATCCGGCGAACAGGGCGTGGGTAGAGGTAGCAGGTTGCTGAAAAAGT
>JACPGA010000203.1 GCA_016182705.1 Deltaproteobacteria bacterium | reverse complement strand
GAGGGCGAGATACAGATTCTCTTAAAGGGTTAGGCGCTGAAAATACCTATTTGGCTCAGGCTGCTCAAAAAGGTCCAGATTATAGGAGTCGAGTCGCGAGGAAAGAGGCGTACTTTGTAGTACGCCGCAGTGAACTTGCTTTGATGCCGACAACGCAGATGGGCAGCTTTAGGCCAGCCTTTCAGGAGGAAGCAATGGACAGGCAGATAAAAATAAGGATAACCCCGGATGGGAAAGTCGAGATAGACTCTAGCGTCTATAGAGACTGCAAAGAGGTCGCCCGTCACCTGACCAAAAACCTCGGCCAGATAGAAAGCTTCTCCGAAAAGGACGAGGTGTTGGGCCACGAGATAGCCGTAAAGCTGGAGACCGGCGATTAGCGGGATGAAAAACGCCGTAGCTTGACAGATTGCTCGAAACCTTAGTGTCGATTTTCTATTCGCTCGCTGACCCCGCGAAAAAAACTGCGGGGATTGCGCTCGCTATGGGTTTTCAGCAATCTGGGAGGTCGCTTTGGGAATGAGCCTCAACATACACGCTGTCCTGCCCCGTTCCAGGGTCAACGGGCCCGGGACAAGGCTTGTCATATTTTTTCAGGGCTGCGCCAGTCATTGCGAAGGGTGCTTCAACCTTGATACGCACTCTTTTGAGGAAAGGGAACTCGTAACCCCTGAAGCGCTTCTCGGGAAGCACCTTTCAACGGGCATTGAAGGCATAACAGTAAGCGGCGGCGAGCCTTTTCTTCAACCGGCGGGGCTTTTAAGGCTCCTTGAGCTCGCGGCCGCAAGCCGCCTTTCCACGCTGGTCTACACGGGGTACACGATTGACGAGGTACTGGACGACCAGGAAAAAGCCAGATGCCTGGAATACATAGATGTGCTCGTAGACGGCCCGTTTGATATGAAAAAGCTGGAGCCCACGCTGCTGGCCAGAGGCTCGTCAAACCAGAAGATACATTTTTTAACTTCAAGGTACTCCCTTGAGGACCTTTACATGCCCGGCAAGGTAGAGGTGATAATCGGGCCGGACGGCGATATAAGAAAGACCGGTTTCAGCAGCCTGGGTGCGTGACAAAGCCGCCCCGGTCTGATATGGAACGAAGCCAGTCCACGCATGACAATAACGGGCCTCTTAAAAGCCCGGATGACGGTTCTGTCGAGATGAGTAATATAGAGATATGCAGGCAGCATCTTTATTCTGCCAGGGACACGAACTGCCGAAGACGCCGGAAGCCTTGGAGCTTTTTCGTCTCGGCTTCGAGCTCCTGGGCAGGATCGAAGACCAGGAGAGCCGCCAGCTCGCTCTCCTGGAGTATACAAAAGAGATCCCTTCCACCATTGCTTTCATCCCCCTTTACCTTAAGGCGGCAGAGGCGGCGATAATCGCCGCTGACGCTCTTGATGAAAGCTACAGGCGCATAGTCGAGCTCACGAGGATGGCCGAGGAGATGCCAAAGACTCCCGAGTTCACCGACCTTCGCGTGCTCGCCTGGAGGCTTGCCCTCGACCTGCCGGACAGGCCGAGGTTCGCCGCCCCTCCCATTGAAAAAATATCCAAAGAGCTGCCCAAGTCGAGCGACCTGAGCTTCTTTACGCGTTACACCCTTCTGGGGATAGCGCGCATGGCCCCTAAGGACGGCCCGTTCGCCGCTGTCTACAGGGAAGCCATAGAGCTGGCAATGCAGGCGGCATCCACGATAAGCGAGCCGTATTACAGAAGGTACGCCAGCCTCAGCATAAGCGCGGAGCTGCCGAAATCGCCTGAGTTCGCCGACCTTTACCTCAAGGCCCTTCAGGACGCCTATAAGTACAACCTGGAGATGAAAGACGCCTTTGCCAGAGAGTTCGGCCTCATCGAGCTTTTGCAGCGCATACCAAAGACCCGCGAGTTCTTCTTCCTCCTTCAGCAGGTGCTCGAGCAGAGCCTGTCGTTTTTCACCGTGAGAAAATGGATGGAGGACGTCGACGTCTTCGACGTCGTCGATTATGTACTTTCGGCTGAAGAGCACGGTTTGACTGATTCCAAGAAGAACAGGTGCCTGAGGGAAAAATATTCGACCATACTCGCCGTAGAGGTTGAAAAGTTCGGCGGCGAGCTCAACGACACGAGGTTCATCGAGACCTTCAGGCCTTACACCCATGTCTGGGTGCAGCCCAGGACGCTGCGTGATTCGGTCAAAAAGGTCGTGGAAAGGCTGGAGGCGCTCAAGGACACCTTCCACGGGGCCGAGATACAAAGGCCTGTATTCGTCGCCGAGTTCCACGCCGACTCCGAAGGTAACATGGTCCGCAAAAAAGACCTTCAGCCCTCGGAGTGCATCTCCATAGACCTGGGCGCGACCAATACCGTGGTCATGAGGAAAAGGGGGCCGGAAGCGCCGGATTTCCTGCACCTCGGCACCATCGCGAGGCAATATGACGGCGTCCTTATCATACCTACGCTCCTCAGCGCGGATACCAACAACATAGGCGCCGAGGCCGGGGACAACCCGGTGTTGAATATGAAGCAGATGCTCCTTGAGGGCAACCCCAAAGGCAGGGAGCACATGGAGAGGTTCGTCAGGATACTCTTCCAGCACCTCCAGAAGGTCACGGTAAATCCGGGCTGGCTCAGGTTGAAACCGAAGAGCTCGGCCGATTACATCTATATGACAGTGCCGGTCGGCTACCAGGACTATACGGCCGCTTTGAAGGAGATTACCGGCAAAATCATGAAGGGCAACAAGGTCGAATTGATAGAGGAGCCCTTAGCGGCGGCCGTCGGCTATCAGGTCGTGGACCAGAGGGACAAGGTCATCATGGTCATCGACTTCGGCGGGTCCACGCTCAATACCATGCTGCTGCGCCTCAACTACAACGAGGTCCATATTGTCGCCAAGCCCGAGCGCGCGCAGATGCTCGGCGGTCATGACGTGGACGTATGGCTCGCCGAATACCTCGCTGAAAAAGCCGGAGCGCACGGGACAATACCCTACAGCCTCCTTGTGGCCGCAGAAGAGCTCAAGATAAGGCTTTCGGAGAGGAAGGAAGCGCCTTTTGTCTGGGAAGGCCGTGAGGTATCGAGGGTCACCAGGGGCGAGTTCGAGCAGGTCCTTGACGGCCACGAATTCTATAAATCCGTGGACAGGATTATCATAAACGTCCTCAAGAGGGCCGAGAAGGTCGGTCTCAAGAAGGACAGGATAGAGGCCATACTCCTGACTGGCGGATCTTCGCAGATACCCTCGTTCAAGGACAAGATAGGCCATATATTCCCGGAACTCAGGGCTAAAAACCAGATATACGACCACAGCCCCCTGACGGCGGTCGCCCTCGGTGCGGCCCTGTACGGCACAAGGGACATAACAGACAGGCACATAGCCGTGGCTTACGCGGTGAGGTACGCCCCGCCTGAAAAGGATGTGACGCATTCGTATTCCATTGTCCTGGAAAAAGGCGAGCAGCTCCCATTGGAAAAAACTTTCAAGTTCAGGCCCGCCAGGAAGCTTGGGACCCAGACCGACATGACCATAGAGCTGTTCGAAGTGCCGGAGAACCTGCTGACACGCAGATGGGTATCCGAGGAAGGCATCGAGTTCCTGAAGCAGGAGATGAAGGAGGCCGCTGACCTGACCTTGAGCGGCCTGAAGCCGGTTACAGTCAATCTGCCCGGCGAGGACGCGGACGAGCTGCTCGTGACCTTCTGCATAGACCAGGGCGGCACACTGAGCCTCAAGTACGGCCTTGAGGGCAAAACAGTTGAAACGGGCCTGCGGCTTCAGTAATTTTTTGTAAAAAAAGTTCTTTCAAATCAAAGGCTTTCGTGGTCCGCATCTAAACTTCCCATTAAGCTGTAAACACATCCCGTGACTCCGGTCACTTCAAAAAAATCAGCTCTCTTATATAGTGAATCCGTCATCGATTCACACTGAATATTGCTGACCAGAGGCGCTTCATTTTCATAATATCGGTTCAATTTACCAGGCAGGAGGGCGTGTATGAGCAGCAGTGCAGTCATTGAAAAAGGGATCGGGTTAGCGCGCGAAGGGGAGTTCGAGCAGGCCCTGAAGGTATTTGACCAGGACCTGTGCTTTACCCAGCACCCGACGGCGATGTCCTATTATGCCGTTTGCCTGGCGAATGTGGAGGGGAATTTTGACAAGGCCATCTCCCTTTGCCTCATGGCCGCGGAAAAAGAGTTCTACAACCCGGAGATATACCTGAACCTGGGGAGGATATTCCTCCTGAACGGGCAGAAGGCGGTCGCGGTAAGGGCTTTCAGAAAGGGGCTCAAGTTTGACAACAGCCACTTCGGGCTTTTAAACGAGATGAGAAGGCTCGGCGTCAGGAGAAAGCCTGTCATCGGCTTCCTCCACAGGACAAACCCGGTAAACAAGTTCCTTGGGATCATAGTCGGCAGGGTGGCAGTCTGAGCGACTTTTAAAAGAATAAACCGGCCCCGCATGGAAACATGCGGGGCTTTTTTAATTTCAGGAGGCAGGGGAAAAGGCATGTGGGGTGGGCTGTGCCCTCATTATTTCTGCTCTGAGAATGAGGGGGATTATTTAAAGAGGTGATAATCTCCCCTGACCCCTCTTTAGGAATGAGGGGTAAAGGCAGACCCCTTAAGCTCAAGACATTTGCTGTAAGACCATGTAACAAGTCTGTCGCCGCTCTTTGTAACAGGGCTTATCTCGCCCCGTCCTGGGGCTCGACCCTTCGGGCCTTCTCGCTCCCGCTCGAAGTTCAATTTTTGCTATTCCTGCAAAAATTGCCACTCGCTTACTGCCTCCCCCATCCGCGCCTCTCGCCCCTGAGGTCGCTACGCTCCCACAGCCTCGGCGAGATTCGCCCTTCCTCACACAGCGAGCTCCGCCCTGTTACGGGGTATGTGTTAAAGGCAAGACAAAAAGACAAATACTCCCTCTCCCCTTGTGGGAGAGGGTTGGGGAGAGGGGGCGTTGTTTTGTATTTAAACCAAGCACGGCTTACCCGACGTAGCGAAACATATGGTGGGCGCAGCCCACGCTACCTAATCAAGTCCTCTTTTTCTTTCTTTTTGTACTGTTCAAAAGTCTCCGCTGGCCCAAAAGTTATTTTCAACCAACAATCTTGGATATCTAAAGATAATTGTTCGACTTCCAAACAGGGCATCCTTAGATCATCGTAACTAATCTCACCCTGTATCAAACCGTGCATTGCTTTTTTTCTAAACCCATTAAATTTTTTAATGCGCTCCCAAATGTTTTGATTTATAAAACCATTATCTTTTGCGAGATTTGCCAAGTTCATTAAATATTTCTGTCCTAAAATCTTTTCAAGATTGACAGGTGTTGTTTTTCCAAGAGCATTAGTTAAT
>JACPGA010000195.1 GCA_016182705.1 Deltaproteobacteria bacterium | reverse complement strand
CCATGAGGAACTCTTCCCGTACAGGAGCAACATAATAGTACAGGTCGCTTCCGGCAGGTTCGGCGTAAACCCCGAGTACCTCAACGCCGGAGTAGCGGTCGAGATCAAGATAGGCCAGGGCGCGAAGCCCGGCATAGGCGGCCATCTCCCGGGTGAAAAAATACCCCTTGAAGTCGCCAGGACCAGGATGATACCGGTCGGCACGGATGCCATATCCCCCGCGCCCCAGCACGACATATACTCGATCGAAGACTTGAGGCAGCTCATATACGCCATCAAGGAGACGACCAACTATAAGCCAGTTTCCGTGAAGATAGCCGCTGTCCATAACGTCGCCGCGATAGCTTCAGGTGTCGTGAGGGCAGGGGCCGACATAGTCTACATTGACGGTTTCAGGGGCGGCACAGGCGCGGCCCCGTCCATAATCCGCGACCATCTTGGCATACCCATCGAGCACGCCCTCGCGGCAGTGGACGACAGGCTCCGTCAGGAAGGCATAAGGAACGAGGCGTCTATCATCGCCGCCGGAGGAATCCGCTCCAGCGCTGATGTTGCCAAGGCCATAGCCCTCGGCGCGGACGCGGTCGGCATCGGCACCGCGGCCCTCATCACGATGGGCTGCACCACCTGCGGCAAGTGCTATACAGGCAACTGCTCGTGGGGCATCACCACCCAGAGGCCAGAGCTTACCGCGAGGCTCGACCCGGAAGTCTACGCGGAAAGGCTCACGAACCTCATCCGCGCGTGGTCGCATGAATTGAAAGAGATATTGGGCGCGTTGGGCATCAACTCCATCGAGAGCCTGCGTGGCAACAGGGAGAGGCTCCGCGGAGTGGGGCTGGATTCGTTCACGCTGGATATACTGGGCGTAAAACCGGCCGGACGGTAATTTTACGGACTACTAAATACAGGTAGGAACAAAATGGTAGAGATTAACGCGTCAGGCAAATATTTTAAGGAACTCAACCAGCAGGTCCGCGAAGCGGTCGAAAAGGGCGAGAAGGAAATAGTCCTCAAGAACGTCAACGGCCAGTACTATATCGGCGACGGCCTCAGGGGCAGCTCGACCATAATCATTGAAGGCGTGCCCGGAAACGACCTGGCGGCCTTCATGGACGGCCCGACTCTGCGGATAAAGTCGAACGCCCAGGACAACATAAGCAACACCATGAACAGCGGCAAGGTCATAGTCGAAGGCAATGCCGGAGACGTGCTCGGCTACGGCATGAGGGGCGGCAAGCTCCACATAAGGGGAGACGTCGGCTACAGAGTCGGCATTCACATGAAGGGCAACAAGAAGCAGACCCCGACTATCGTCGTTGGCGGCTCTGCCGGGGACTTTTTCGGCGAGTACATGGCCGGAGGGGTATTGGTCCTTCTGGGCCTTGACACTACCGGCCCGCTGGTCGGCGATTATCTTGGCACGGGAATGCACGGTGGCACGATATTCATCAGGGGAGAGGTTGACAAGAAGCTCTGCGGGGCCGAAGTAGGCATCCTCGACCTGGACGATGACGACCAGAAGGTGTTGAAAGACGCCCTTACCGACTATTGCAAGGACTTCGGCTTGAAGCTCGAGGATATCATGGCAAAGGGCTTTAAAAAGCTTATTCCGGTATCTTCGAGGCCGTACGGCAACCTTTACGCCTACTGACTGGTCGCTCAATCTCCTGAACTGGCGTTTTCTGCCTAAGAAAGCTCAAAAGCCCTGGCTCCTGCCAGGGCTTTTTTTTGCCGTTTTACAAGGGAATAACCACAGAATGTGAAGGCTATTAACGCTTGACTTACCACATTGAAAAAAGTAATATATAAATGGACTCGGAGGCAAAATCAATGGCTTTAGAGAAATTCGAGAGGCTGGAAGAGGGCTTGGGCCGCCTTTTGGCGGCCTACGAGGCGCTTTCCGCCGAAAACCGTGAAATTCTGGCATCCCAGGGTGCTAAAGACAATGAAGTGGCCGCGCTCAGGGACAAGGTCGCAAGGCTTGAGAAGGAAAGGGACCAGGTAAGGGAACGCGTCGACGGCCTCCTCGCGAAGCTCGAAACGCTTATGCAGGGTGCGTGAGGCCCACGTGAAGAAGGTTGCGGAACTCAAGATCTTCGGCCACAAGCTCCTTATAAGGAGCGATGAAAACGAAGAGTACATACGCGCTATTGAAGACTACCTAAACACTAAGATAGAGGAGGTAAGGGAGAATACAAAAGCGGTATCTTCTCTGGACCTGGCTCTTTTAGCCGCCCTGAATATAACGGGCGAGGTCATAAAAACCAAGGAGATACTCGAAAAGCTTGGAAGGAAATCTGAAGAGCTTTCCTTGAAGATAGACAGGAGATTGGTTTAAGGCTGCCTTAAAAAATCAGACCGGTTTTTAAGGTTAGCCTAAGGCAAATTCCCCTGCGGGGTTAGTGATCGATCGGTTATTTAGAACCAACATTATTTGTCAGGGAGCCTCCTCTGACTGCGGAAGGCACGTCCCCTAGTCGGGAATCCGGAAGCTGTTACCAAGGCGCCCACCTGTCTCAGACAGGTTCAAATATCATCGACACGGCCGAGCGGGGGTATGAACGCAACTCGGGTCCTGGGAATAAAAAGGCAAGACCGATTCAGATACAAGGTTCAGCGCTGCCAATTCCTGTCTTCAACCCTCTTCGAAAAATCCTTCCAAAAAAGGCGATGAACAGGTCTGCGAAAAAGGAGCTCATTAGAAAAAAGCTCCTCGAGAAGCGCAGGTCCATGGTTTTCGAGACCGTCTACGAACTGAGCCTCAGGGCGCAGCAAAGGCTCCTCGGCACCTCCCTTTTCAGGGACGCCAGCAGGGTCTGCCTTTACTGCAGTTTCCAGAATGAGGTCCTGACGGACGAGATATTCGAAAAGGCCAGAGGACTCGGCAAGGAGGTCTTCTACCCCAGGGTGGTCGCCTCCGGCGCGAAGAGGATGCTCGGGTTCTTCAGGGTCCACGGACTCGAAGAGCTTGCCCCCGGCGCGTACGAAATACCTGAGCCGGGCATTGGCGCCGAACTTGTCGGCCCGGAAGGGTTCGACCTGATCGTAGTCCCGGGCGTGGCGTTTGACGAGCGGGGCGCACGGTTGGGCTTTGGCAAGGGTTACTACGACATGGCCCTCAAGGGGGCAGGGGGCCAGCTGGTTGCGTTGGCGTATGAGTTCCAGGTCCTGAAAAAAGAGGAAATTCCGGTCGAGCCTCACGATGTGACCCTTTCGGCCATAGTAACCGAAGAACGGGTCATAGAAACAGGCTATAAGACCGGGCAGTAGAAGAGGCGGCACGCAGTCCAGGCGATTTAGCCACTACGGACGCAAGCGAGCCGGCTCTATCAAATAAAGGCGGAAAGGGGTGTTCTGGCAATGGGGATTTCGACTATTTTAATTGTCGCTGTCATAGCGGTATTTGCGATTCTGGCTGGAGTAGCTATAGGGTACGTGATAAAGAGGAAGATGGACGAGGCCAATCAGGAAGCTGGCCGCAGGACAGCTGATTCCATAGTGTCCGAATCCAAAAAAGAGGCTGAGAATATAAGAAAGGCCGCGGAGCTTGAGGCCAAGGACCTGATATTCAAGGGCAAGACCGAATTCGAGCAGGAAACAAGGGAACGCAGGAAAGAGCTCCAGGCCATTGAAAAGAGGGTTCAGCAGAAAGAAGAGAACCTCGATAAGAAGGTTGAGGCCATAGACAGGAAAGAGACCGAGTTCCAGAAGAGGGAAAAGGGAGTCACCTTACAGGAAAAAAAGCTGCAGGACATGGAAGTCGAGTTGAACGGCACCATAGCCCAGCAGAAAGCAACGCTTGAAAACCTCGCGGGCATATCCGGCGAGGAGGCCAAAAGAATGCTCCTCGAGAACATGGAGAACGAGGCCAAGCTGGAAGCCGGCAAGCTCCTGAAGAGGATAGAAGAAGAGACCAAGGCCGACGCTGACAAGAAGGCAAAGGAGATAATCGCCCTTGCCATACAGAGGTACTCCGGCGAGTACGTCGCTGAAAGGACGGTGTCGGTAGTAAACCTCCCTAACGATGAGATGAAGGGCAGGATCATAGGCAGGGAAGGGCGCAACATACGCGCCATCGAAGCCGCGACCGGCATAGACGTAATAATAGACGACACGCCTGAGGCGGTAATCCTTTCGGGCCACAACCCCGTAAGAAGAGAGATCGCCAAGCAGTCCCTGGAGAGGCTCATAACCGACGGAAGGATACATCCTTCGAGGATCGAGGAAATAGTCACCAAGGTCGAAGCCGAAGTGAACCAGGCCATAATGGAAGCCGGCGAGCGGGCGATATTCGACACGGGCCTGCACGGCATACACAAGGAAGTGCAAAAGCTCATCGGAAGGCTCAAGTTCAGGACGAGCTACGCGCAGAACGTCTACTCCCATTCGATGGAAGTGGCCTTTATCTGCGGCGTAATGGCTTCCGAGCTCGGGATACCGGCAAAGATAGCGAGAAGGGCAGGCCTGCTGCATGACATCGGAAAGGCCGTTGACCACGAGATAGAAGGGCCGCACGCGGCCATAGGCGCGGACCTTGCCAGGAAGTACGGAGAAGCGCCAAAGATAGTTTCCGCAATAGGCCAGCACCACGATGACACCCCGGATTCGATCCTGGGCATTCTCGTGCAGGCGGCTGACACGCTTTCCGCGGCCAGGCCGGGCGCCAGGAAAGAGATGCTCGAGAACTACATAAAGAGACTCGAGGACCTGGAGAAGATAGCCAAGAGCTTCGGCGGAGTCGAGAAGGCGTACGCCCTGCAGGCCGGGCGCGAGGTGAGGGTCATAGTCGAGACACAGGCCGTGAACGACGAAGGTGCCGTGGTGCTCTCAAAGGACATCGCCAGGCAGATAGAAAAAGAGCTCACTTATCCGGGCCAGATAAAGGTCACGGTCATAAGGGAGTCCAGATCGATAGATTACGCCAAGTAGTTTTTGATTCGTTTTGTACTTTGGTGTAGAATTGTCCTGCCCGGGCCAGAAGGTCCGGGCAGGCTTGTTTTAGGTATCGTGGCCGAAACACGGTCACGGACACGAAATTTGAAATCATGACCGCGCGCCAGTGAACAGCGGCAGCGGTGTAAGGCACGGTGAGATGCAGGACCAGACAAAGGTATTATTCATAGGTGATATCGTCGGCAAGCCGGGGAGGATAGCGGTAAGAGAGCTGCTTCCCCGGCTTGTCGGCCGTTACAGCCCTGATATTGTAATCGCCAACGGCGAGAACGCCGCTGGCGGCTTCGGAATCACTCCTGAGATAGCCGAAGAGCTCAAGAAATTGCAGGTAGATGTAATAACCTCCGGAAACCATATCTGGGACAAGAAGGAAGTCTACGAGTACCTCGGCACTGAAAAAAGGCTGCTGAGGCCAGCTAACTACCCTCAGGGCTCGCCAGGGGCGGGCTATGGGATATACGAGTGTCCCTCCGGCGTCAAGGTAGGCGTAGTGAACCTCATAGGCCGTATTTTCATGGACTGTCTCGACAGCCCGTTCATCGTCGGGATGGAGCTCGTCAGCAAAGTCAGGGAGGTCACGCCCATCGTCATAGTGGACTTTCACGCCGAGACCACTTCCGAGAAGATGGCCCTGGGCTGGCATTTCGACGGGCTTGCCAGCGTAGTCATCGGCACGCACACGCATGTGCAGACCGCTGATGAAAGGGTCTTGACCAACGGGACCGCCTTTATTACCGACGCGGGCATGACCGGGCCGGCCGATTCGGTGATAGGAATGAAGAAGGAAATTATTCTTGAAAGGTTCCTTACGCACCTGCCCGTGAGGTTCGATGTCGCATCAAAAGGCGTTGAGCTACAGGGAGTGTTTGTCACCATAGACACGGCCAGCGGAAAGGCAACTGCCATAGAGCGCATTAAAGAGCCGCTCGGGCGCGAGGTCTGATCAGGCATTGAAATAAGTTCATCTGCGTCGTTGGCTGCAATGCTCGTAATTGCGGCGTACAAACAGAGTACGCATCATTCCTCGCTCCTCGACGCCTTGCATATGAAGTTTTTGAGCAGCCTGAATAACAGAGTCAAAAATTTGCCGGATAAGACAGGCTTGGAAATTATTTTGAAAAGGGATGGACACAGTAATATGGACCCGAAAAAACAGCTCGAACTCATAAAGCGCGGCACAGCCGGGATAATCACGGAAGGCGAGTTGTTGAAAAAGCTCGCCACCTCCGCGGCAAAGGGCAAGCCCTTGCGGATAAAGGCGGGCTTTGACCCCACAGCCCCTGACCTGCACCTGGGCCACACCGTGCTCATCCAGAAGCTCAAACACTTCCAGGAGCTGGGCCATCACATCCTTCTTCTCATAGGCGATTTCACCGGCATGATAGGCGACCCGACCGGAAAGTCGGAGACGAGAAAACCCTTGACTCACGAACAGGTGAAGGCTAACGCTAAAACGTACACCGCGCAGGTATTCAAAAATGGATGGAGAGGCTTAACGCCGTTGACATGGTGAACCTCGCTTCCAAGTACACTGTCGCGAGGATGCTCGAGCGTGACGATTTCCAGAAAAGGTATGCTGAAGGAAGGCCCATTGCCATTCACGAATTCATCTACCCGCTTATCCAGGGCTATGATTCAGTGGTCTTGAAATCAGATGTCGAGCTTGGCGGCACGGACCAGCTCTTCAACCTGCTTGTGGGCAGGGAACTGCAGCGGGAGATGGGCCAGGAGCCGCAGGCCGTAATAACCATGCCGCTTTTAGAGGGCACGGACGGCGTGCAGAAGATGAGCAAGTCGCTTGGCAATTACATCGGCATCACTGAGCCCGCCTCCGAGATCTTTGGCAAGGTAATGAGCATCTCGGATACTCTCATGATGAAGTACTATGAACTCCTGAGCGCGGCCCCCGCTGACAGAGTCGAAGAGATAAGGTCCGGGATTGTGCACCCGCGGGACGCGAAAGTCTCTCTCGCGTTCGAGCTTGTTGAAAGGTACTGGGGCCGGGAGGCGGCCGAAAAGGCCAGCGAGGACTTCGCCAGCCTTTTCAAGAAACGCGAAGTGCCGGAAGTCGTCGAAGAGGTCACTTTGAGCGGCGCGGCAGGCACTGGCATCGCGAAA
>JACPGA010000194.1 GCA_016182705.1 Deltaproteobacteria bacterium | reverse complement strand
ATCATCGAGGTAAAGGACGACGGCTCAGGCATCGACACCGAGTTCATAAAGGAACAGGCTGTGGACAGGGGGCTTATTACGAGGGATTTCGCGAAGGACCTTTCCAGGCAGGAGTCGCTCGAGCTCATATTCCTGCCCGGCTTTTCCACCAGGGATTTCGTCAGCGAGACTTCCGGCAGGGGAGTCGGCATGGACGTCGTGAAAGACAACATTACCCGCCTTTCAGGCATAATAGATATCGAGACCGTCAAGGGCAAGGGAACCAGGTTCATCCTGACCATACCCATAACGCTGGCCATAATACAGGCGCTCATCGTCGAGGACGCGGGCAGAAGATATGCTGTTCCCTTGAACTCCGTCCTCGAGATAATCGAATTGAGGGGCCTGCAGCCGGATGAGGGCGAGCCCATAGCCGTGGGCGGAAGAAATGTGCCTGCCGTGAGGCTTTCGAGATTTTTCGGTCATCAACCGTCGGCCAGGGAAGTGCGTTACGGCATTATAGCCGGACTGGCCGAACACAGGCTGTGCGTCATAGTCGACCAGCTCGTAGAGGAGCTCGACGTCGTCATAAAGCCCCTTTCAAAGATAATTAAAGCTCCCGGCATAGCCGGGGCGACCGAGATGGGCGAAAAGGGAACGCTTCTGGTTCTTGACGTCACAGGCATACTTGAACAGGTCATGAAGGAAAGGAAGACGGGCGCGCCAGCGGCCCGCACCGCTTGACCATGAAGCGCAAACAGGACCCGCGCAAGCTGGAAGCCGAGCGCCAGCTTACGGTGGCCCCCACCGAAGAGAACTACCTCGCTAGCCTCGAATACAGGGGCCCTGACGAGGAGAGCCTTAACATAATCTCTTTTATCACCGGCCCCCGCGAGTGCGCTTTCGAGGTCTCCGACGCGGTCGAAGTCTTGAGGCCCAGGCAGATAACCGAAGTCCCGAGGACTCCGGCGTACATATTGGGCATACTCTCGGTCAGGGGAGAGATGATCACCGTCATCGACCTTCGGATGAGGTTTGGCATGGAGCCCACGGAGGCGTTGTCTTCCTCAAGGATACTTATTGTTACGGTAGAGGACCTTAAGGCCGGTTTTCTTGTCGACAGGCTGGGCGGAGTCAAGGCCGTAAGGGCCGCCTCCGTGGAAGAGCCCGGCCCTGACCTTGGCGTGCCTGGCCGGTTTTTAAAGGGCGTTGTCCAGTCCGCTGGCAACAGCGTGCTGCTCCTTAACGCCACAACCCTCATTGAACCTGACGAGCAGCAATGAAAAAGGCAAGGTCAAAGTATTCAAATCCGGACTTCCAGTTTATCCGCTTCAGGCTCTCCGGCCATGAGTTCGGCCTTGATGTCTCGGCGGTAAGGGAGATAATAAAATACAGGGCACCGGAGGCCTGCGAGTACCCGCCTTTTATCGAAGGGTTTATCCGGGTCCGTTCCATCCTTGTGCCTCTCATCGACCTGAGGAAAAGATTTTCCCTTCCGCCGTCGCAGCTTGATTCGTAAATGATTATAATAAGTTCCATAGATTCCCTCATTGCCGGTCTCATCGTTGACGCCATATCCGACATCACGCCCGGGGCAAGGGACTTCACCTCGAGGCCCCCAGGCGCGGGTTCGAAATGGGACCATATGGTAGAGGCGGAGTTTGAATCCGAGGGCTCACGCGTGCTCATCCTGAACGCTGAACTGCTTCTTACGCCAGAAGAGAAAGCGGCGCTCTCGGGCCCGCTCTCCCTCAAGGAGACGGATCGGCTCAAGGCCGAAATGAGCTTGAAAAAACCGGGTTTTGTGTGATAGCCTTTATAATGCATATGTTCCTTCAACGCGTGAAATTCTTATATGGCCTCACCGGCGCTTTCGCGGCGCTTCTCGTTTCGGCTGCCCTGTTTTCCGGCTGTGCCGCCCCGGATGCCGACATCAAGAGAGACGCTGCCGGGCTTTACAGCTCGGCTGTGGAGTCGTATCTTTCCGGCAAGCTCGAAGAGTCTGAAAGGGGCTTCAAGGCCATCCTCGAGGACCATCCCTTGAGCCAGTACGCAACTGACGCGCAGCTGATGATCGCTGACGTGAGCTATTCCAGGGAAAATTACGAGGACGCCGGGTCGTATTACACGAGCTTCGTGGCCCTGCATCCCTCGCACCCCAGGGCGGCTTACGCGCAGTTCCAGAAAGCCATGAGCCACTTCAAGGATGTCCTCAGCCTGGACAGGGACCAGACAGCTACGAGAAAGGCCTTGTTCGCGTTTGAAGACCTGCTGGCCGCCTACCCGGACTCGCCGTACAGCCCCAAGGCAAAAGAGCTTGTCTCGTTCCTCAAGAACCGGCTCGCCGAGAAGGAGTTCTACATAGCCAGGTTTTATTTCAAGAACAGGAATTACAAGGGCGCCCTCGGGCGCCTCAGCGATATACTCAGCCAGTACCCTGATTCAGGGATAAACGACAAAACTCTTTTCTATATAGGCGAATCATACCGAAAGCTCGGCGAGACCGCGCTTGCCGAGGAAACATTCTCGATGCTGATTACCAATTACCCCGCAAGCCCCTTCGCGCTTGAGGCGAAGGGTAAGCTGTAGCTGAACAGGTCTGCTGGAGGCGACATGGATAAAGGCTGGCAACACAACTACGACCTGGGCAAGCGTTCGTTCGACGACAGGAAATACGACACCGCTCTCCAGTACCTTGAAAAGGTCGCGGCCGAGAAGAACCAGTTCGCCGACGTCTACAACATGCTCGGCCTCATATACTATAATAATTCGAGGTTCGAGGACGCCATAAAGGCCTTCAAAAAGGCTATCGAAATAAACCCCGCGTACACGGAAGCATCTCTGAACCTTTCAGTCGTCTACAACGAGCTTGGCCAGTTCGAGCGCTCCTCCGAGGTCTACGCTATCGCGAGGGAGGGCAGGAAGGACGCCAAGAGCTACCTGGACCCTTACGTCAAGGGCAAGCTCGCCAACATGCATTCCGGTCTGGGCGCGATATACAAAGACCTGGGCTTCTACAGCGAAGCCGCCGACGAGTTCAAAAAAGCTCTCAAGCTCCGGCCCGAGTTCGTTGACATAAAGACGAGCCTCGGCGTGGTCTACAGGGACATGAAAGACTACGAGAGCGCCTTGAAGGAGCTTGAGGAGACGGTCAGGGAGCACCCTGACTACGCTCATTCGCGCGTGCAGCTCGGGCTTACCTACTACACTACAGGCCAGCATGAGAAAGCCAGGTCGGAGTGGCTGAAGGTCCTCAGGGCAAACCCCGAAGACAAGATAGCGCAGATGTACATGAACCTCCTCCTTACGCCCAAGGCCTGACAGTAGCGGAAGCAGCTGACAACAGGCCGTTTGCCCTTACCCGTTTCATCCTCCGTCATCTATTCTTTCCAAAAGACTTTTGCGGCCTTTGATAAACTCGAAGCCTGCCCTGACGTCAAAGGGCGGAGCGTGCCCGCGCGTCACTTCAAAAAAACATTTTTACAAATTTCTGATTTCTGGTATAATTCTGATTATTCTGAAAATACGGAAAAATCGGAGTCAACGGATGGCGAGGAAGAAAAAAGACGCGTGCTGCGACCCGACCGCGGTTAAGGCCGACAGCTGCAGGGTCGAGGCCGTGATCAGCGTAGATGACAGGGGACAGATGGTGCTTCCCAAGGAACTGCGCGAGAGGGCTGGCATAAAGCCTTCTGACAAGCTCGTGGCCGCCACCTGGGAGAAGGACGGGCAGGTCTGCTGCATTACGCTCGTGAAAGTCGAGGATATGGTCTCTCTCCTCAAGGACAGGTTAGGCCCGGTGATGAAGGAGCTGTTATGAAGATAATACCGAAGGCAGGGCAGAGCGGCTGCTGCGGGAGCGCTCAGGAAAAAACAGCTTGCTGCCCCTCTGAGCCGACCACCAGCAATGTCTTTAAGACGGATTCAGTCCTTACCCTTAAGGACCATCTCGCGCATTTGCGGTGCAGGGTCGGCGCTTACAGGGCGAAGTACATGGTAAAGCCCGGTCTGTACGCTCTGGGCAATCCCGGTAAGGAATCCGATGTTTTCGTGACAGCGAATTACGGCCTGAGCTTTGATAAACTCAGGAGCGCGCTTATCGATACCGATGCCTGGATACTCGTGCTCGATACCAAAGGCATAAATGTCTGGTGCGCCGCGGGGAAGGGCACATTCGGCACTGAAGAACTCGTTAAAAAGATATTTTCCACGCAGCTGTTCAGCGTGGTCTCGCACAGGCGGCTTATACTTCCGCAGTTAGGCGCGCCAGGGGTCGCGGCCCACGAGGTGAAAAGGCAGACAGGCTTCCGTGTCATATACGGGCCTGTAAGGGCAACTGACCTCAAGGGCTTTGTCAATGCGGGGTACAAGGCCGCCGCAGGGATGAGGCAGGTCGGCTTCAGCCTCCTCGACAGGGTCGTCCTCACGCCGATGGAGATTCGCCCAGCGCTCAAAGGCTTCAGCGTGTTCGCGCTTATCGTGCTGGCCCTCTTCGGCTTGACGCCATCCGGCATATCCTTCAGCGAGGCGGCAGACTGGGGCCTTCCGCTTGCCGCTCTCGGCTTCCTGTCGATAATAGCAGGAGCTTTTATTACCCCAACGCTTCTGCCATGGGTCCCTTTCAGGTCTTTCGCTTTGAAGGGATGGGTTACGGGCCTTATGATGGTGTTGGTATTTGACTGGTTCGCTGGTTGGCCATCGAGCCTTTATCTTGATATTGCCAGATACCTTTTCTTCCCGCTCGCGAGTTCTTATGTCGCCCTTCAGTTCACCGGGTCGACTGTTTATACAGGCTTGTCCGGCGTGCAAAAGGAGCTTCGCTACTCTATACCGGTCTATATCGGCGGAACGGTTCTTTCATTCGTCCTGCTCTCGGTATTCAAAATTAAAACATTGGGGCTGCTATGAAGTACCTGCCGAATGTGAGCACGCTTGAGTATGACTCCTCTAAATGCAACGGCTGCACCATGTGCACGCAAGTCTGCCCGCATGGCGTCTTTGAGATGGAAGGGAAAAAGGCAAGAATCACTGACAGGGATCTGTGCATGGAATGCGGAGCTTGCATGAAAAACTGCGCGGCAGGCGCGATAACCGTCAGGGCCGGGGTTGGGTGCGCCGCAGCCCTCATAAAGGGCATGATAACAGGAGATGCTTCGTGCGGCTGCTCGGACGGGGATGAAAAAACCGGGGCTTGCTGCTGAGAGTTTGTAAAGGAAAAGTCCAGTATGCTAATTTATTCCCTTTGTTTTGTCTTTAAACAAATCACGGTTTACCCGGCGTAGCGAAGCATAAGGT
>JACPGA010000190.1 GCA_016182705.1 Deltaproteobacteria bacterium | reverse complement strand
TCAGGGACCCTTTCTTTTATAGCTCTTTCCACGCCCATCGCGAGGGTGATCTGCGCGCTGGGGCAGCCTGAGCAGGCACCCTGAAGCTGCACCCTCACTATGCCTTCGGCCTCGTCGATATCAACGAGCTCTACGTCTCCGCCATCGGCCTGCAGCGCGGGCCTGATCCCGTTAAGGGCTTCTTCGATTCTATCCCTCATCATCGTGTAACCTCCGGAAATGATAGTTGTAACAATATATTATATCTTAAAATATAAGGCCCTTTCAAGGAGGAATAAATGATTTCCGTCATGTTATAAGACTTTACCCCGGTTTATTACTAATGAGGTAAAAAGGCGCGAGTCCTTGAATAATTGGAGAAACTCTGCTAAGTTTTCATATCAGGCTACATTTAAAAATTGCTCTTTTTCCCGGCCGCTGCGTCAAGGCGTAAATAAAAATGCTCACATATTCCTGTATATGCAGCGTTTTATATTCCCGCCCTTTCTTGATTTCAGAAAAAATGACAGCTTTTTAAAGGCAGATTTTAACCTTTGAGTGTAAGGATTTCATGAACGGCCTGACTGAAGCTCACTTTGAACGGACAAGCATGAAGATAGCTTACGGCTGGCTTGTTCTGGCCGTCTTTTCGCTTGTCTTCGCCGGGATATTCGCGCTCCTCGTGGCGCTGGCGAGGACCCCGGTGATAGAGGAAATGCTGCCGCTTGGAAGGGACTATATATATGTGGCCCTGGTAGGGCACGTCGTTCTGGCGGTCGTCATATGGTTTCTGGCCTTTGAAGGCTTTCTGTGGGTTTTCTCAACCACTGTGCTGATTAAAAGAAAGGTCTTCTGCCCGGCCCTCGGCTGGGTATCTGTCTGTCTTTCCGGCGCGGGCATGGCCCTTGTCGTCATATCCGCCGTTTTCGGGCTGGGGAACGCCGAGCTTGCCAACTATGTCCCTGTGCTCCTTACGCCGGTTTTCCATGTCGGACTGATTCTGTTCGCCGCTGGCATAGTCCTGAACCTCGTGAACACGGCTGCCACGCTGCTTGCTGGCAGGTGGGATGGCTTCATGCCGGTCATTACCTTTGGCATGGCCGCCTCGGGCATCGCGGTATTAGTGGCGCTGGCCTGTTTCGCTCTTTCAGGGTGGTTCCAGTACTCGACCGGAAAGATTTTCCTGGATTTCGAGCGGCTCTTCTGGGGAGGGGGCCATATACTCCAGTTCGCGAACACGATGGCCATGATAGCGGTCTGGCTCTATCTTTCGCGCCTGGTCTTTAAAAAAGAGCCCTTGGCGCCGATCGTGTCAAAGGCGCTGTATGTTCTTTTCCTTATCTTTATAATACCGTCGCCTGTCATATATTTTCTCCATGACACTTCCACCCAGGCCTATAAAGAGAGTTTCACCTGGCTGATGCAGTGGGGGATAGGCCCGTCCACGACAGTTTTCATGCTCGCGGCGGCCGGGACCATCGTATCGGGCAGGAGGCCGTGGGCTGACCCGGGCTTTTCCTCGCTCGTGCTCTCGATTTCGATATTCCTGATGGGCGGGTTCATAGGGATTGGCATAGGAGGGGTGAACACGATAATTCCGGCACATTACCACTGCGTCATAGGGGCTGTCACCATAGCGTTCATGGGCCTTTTTTATGAGATACTGCCGGCCTTCGGCAAGACAGTCTGGAGCTCTCGGCTGGCAACTATCCAGCCGTACCTCTATAGTCTCGGCATAGTCCTGTTCGCGGTCGGGCTTTTCTACGCCGGGACCCACGGGGTGGCCAGAAAGACTTACGGAAGCGAGCAGAACCTCAACACAACGGCCAAGTTCATAGCCATGTCGATAATGGGCATCGGCGGGCTTGTGGCGATATCCGGCGGCATAGCCTTCGTGCTTAACGCCATGCTCTCGCTTTTCGGCAAAACCGGTAAGGTCGAAGTGGTTGACCCGGCCGTTGTCATAGAGAACCGGTAGCTCTTTACTTTTGTCAAAAACAGTTTCTGGAGGTACCCCGATGGGGGTCGTTAAATATCTGCCGCTGTTCAAGCTCCGGATATGCAGCCTCATAACCTTCAGCGCCATCGTAGGGCTCTTCGCTACCTCTTCGAGCTTTTCCCTGGGGAGGATGGCGTTCCTGGTGGCCGCCACCATGCTGGCCGCGGCGTCGGCAAGCGCCTTCAATCATTATTTTGACAGCGATATAGACGCTGTCATGGCAAGAACCCGCAAAAGGCCGCTTCCCTCGGGGCAGATAGCGGGGTCGAAAATGGTGCTCGCCTTGGCAGCCGGGCTTTTCGTTCTTTCTCTGACCGTCTCCCTTGTGGCCCTCAACTACATGGTCGCGCTCCACCTCGCGTTAGGGGCCTTTGTCTACGCGGTCATATACACGGTCTGGCTCAAGAGAAGGAGCTGGATGAACATCATAATAGGCGGCCTGGCCGGGAGTTTCGCGGTGCTCGCGGGCGGGGCTTCCGCTTCTCCTGAGTTTTGCACCCCTCCGGTCCTCCTTGCCATAGTGATGTTCTTCTGGACCCCGTCGCATTTCTGGAGCTTTGCCATCTATCATAAGGAAGAGTACGCGAAGGCCGGTGTTCCCATGCTGCCGGTAGTCATCGGGGACCGCAGGACG
>JACPGA010000189.1 GCA_016182705.1 Deltaproteobacteria bacterium | reverse complement strand
AGGACGACGTCCGGGTGGTTGGTGGTTATCGAGTTGGCTACCTTCTGCAGGAGTATGGTCTTACCTGCCCTCGGCGGGGAGACGATGAGTCCCCTCTGTCCCTTGCCGATTGGCGTGAACAGGTCCATTATCCTCATTGATATGTCGCTCGGCGCGCCCTTTTCGCTCTTGAGCTCGAGGTGGAGCTTCTCCTGAGGGTAAAGGGGCGTGAGGTTGTCGAAGAGTATCTTGTCCCTGGCTACTTCCGGGTCTTCGTAGTTTATCTTCTCGACCTTGAGGAGCGCGAAGTACCTTTCGCCTTCCTTGGGAGGGCGTATCTGGCCGGAGACTATGTCGCCTGTGCGCAGGTTAAAGCGCCTTATCTGCGAGGGGGAGACGTATATGTCGTCAGGGCCCGGCAGGTAGTTGTAGTCCGGAGCGCGGAGGAAGCCGAATCCGTCAGGCAGGGTCTCGAGGACGCCTTCGCCGTATATCATCCCGTTCTGTTCGCTCTGCGACTGCAGGAGCGCGAAGATGAGGTCCTGCTTGCGCATGCTGGACGCGGACTCGATGTTGTATTTCTTTGCGAGCGTAGTGAGCTCGTTAATCTTTTTCTCCTTAAGCTCCTTAAGGTTCATACAATACTCCTGTGGGATTTGAAATTGGAAGGCGGAATAGTCTGCGGAATTATTCCAGGCCTGACGGTTTTGAAGGGTGATTTCACTCTGTAGGTTTAGTTGTCCTCTGGGCTTGAATCTTGTGGATAGAAGCTTTTGAGGGTATGAACAACGGTTAATACGTGAAAGGAAGTATTTCCACCTTAGCACGGAAGAAAAGGGCTGTCAAGTGCCTTTTTTTATATTTTTGAGCCCTTCGATCTTGTTGAATAACGACCTTGTCTGCTCGATTGTTTTGTCCAATTGTCCGCTGTTGTCGATTACATAATCGGCATATTTGAGCTTTTCCTTTATATCCATCTGGCAGGAGAGCCTTTTCAATGCTTCGTCGCGGGTCAGGTTGTCACGTTTCATGAGCCGCTCCAGCTGCTGTTCAGCATCGCTGTAGACGACTATTATCTTTTCGACTTCGTACCTGACGCCCATCTCTATGAGGAGCGCGATGTCGAGAACTATCAGCTTGTCACCTTGCGCTGAAAGACGCCCGGCTTCTTCCCTTATCCGCTCTCTTATCCTCGGGTGGGTTATGTTGTTGAGCTTATCCAGCGCGACAGGGTCGCAGAATACGGTTTTCGCCAGCGCTTTCCTGTCGATCGCAGCGTCGGGCTTGAGGACAGCGGCGCCGAACTCTTTAACTATGTCGTTGTACGCCGGTTTTCCCGGCTCGACTATCTCTCTGGCTATTTTGTCGGCGTCTATTATATGCGCGCCGAGTTTCTTCAGCTCGCCGGCCACAAGGCTCTTGCCGGTCGCTATGCCGCCAGTGAGGCCGACTATCATCTCTCGTCCCTTTGGTTAAGCATTATGAAGCTCAGCTGCCTGCCTGTCCTTCCGTTGTCCTTGCGATGCGAGAAAAAGAGGTCTGAATTGCAAGAGGTGCATCTTGAGTCGTTTGAGATATTCTCGTTTTTTACGCCGATCAAGGCGAGCTGGATGCTGTTCGCGTTGTTTATATCCATGCGAAGGCCGTCTTTCTCCGAAAAACAGTCTGCTTCTCTGTGTCTTGACATGTACTCTTCCAGGACATTCCAGCCGACCTTGTAGCAGCACGGGCCTATGCACGGGCCGAGGGAGACGATGAGGTCTTCCGGCCTCGTGCCGTATTTTTTCCACATCAGCTCCCCGGTCTCTACGACTATGCCGAGGGCAGTGCCCTTCCAACCGGCGTGGACAGCGCCAATGGCACGGTTTACCGGGTCGAAAAGGAGTATGGGCTGGCAGTCGGCGGTCAGCATGCCTATGGCGACGCCTGTCTCATTAGTCACTATGGCGTCAGCCTCAATTGGCTTATCCGGCAGCGGGCCTTCGATTGCAAGGATTTCCTTGCCGTGCACCTGGCTTACGGTGACAAGCCTTCCTGTAGGGACGCCGAATGCCTCATGGAAAAGCGCCCTGTTCCTTTCGACATTTTCTGCCGGGTCAGTGTCTCTGGCGTCGAAGTTGAGAGAGGCGTATGGGGCAGGGCTCACGCCGCCTATGCGGGTGAGAAAGCCGTGAGTTACGCCTTTTCCCTGAAGCAGCGGGGAGGCGACATATTTTATGCCGTTAGCGTTACTTATCATTTGATGAAGCTCCTTCTAAGGCGGCTATCAGCCCTGCCATGTCAGGCGGGGGCGGTGCGGAAAATTCCATCCATTCGCCGGTTTCCGGGTGGGTAAAACCTAATATTGCCGCGTGCAGCATCTGGCGCTTGATGCCTTTGAGCTTGTCAGCGGCCGCTTTCGGGAGGGCAGGCGGTATATCCCTTTTTCCGTAGACCTGGTCTCCGACGACAGGGTGTTTGACCTCGGCCAGATGTACCCTTATCTGGTGCGTCCTGCCGGTCTCGAGCTTCAGTTCAAGAAGGGATATGAGCGGGAAAGTCTTGAGGACCTTGTACTTCGTAACGGCCTCCCGTTTTACCCTTGCCTTGGTCGATATCTTTTTCCTGTGTACGCTGTCCCTGCCTATCGCTATATCGATCGTGCCTTTATCTGCTTTCATGTAGCCCCAGACAAGGGCCAGGTATTTCCTCGATGTCCTGCGGTCCTTAAACTGGCCGACAAGCGAGTGATAGCTCTTGTCTGTCCTTGCCGCAACTAAAACGCCGGTGGTGTCCTTGTCCAGCCTGTGGACTATACCGGGCCTGAGCGGCCCGCCTGTGGGCGCCAATGGTTTCTTCATACCAGCGAGGGCGTTCACGAGCGTGCCGGTCGCCCTTCCCGCACCGGGGTGTACTGCCATGTCAGCGGGCTTGTTAATGACGACCACCTCGCCGTCGTCAAAGAGCACGTCAAGCGGGATGTCCTCAGCTTCGGGGGTTTCGCCGTCCGGCTCGGGTACAGACATCGTTATCTGGTCGCCGCCCTTTAACTTGTGTCCGGCCTTCACGGCTTTCGCGTTTACGAGCACGCGGCCGTCTTCCAGAAGTGTTTTTATCCGTGAGCGCGAAATGTCCGGGAACCTGTTTGACAGGAAAATGTCAAGCCTTGTTGCCGCGTCTTCAACTGCGGCTGTGAATGTGTGAAGAGTATCCATTGTAAAATTTAATTTGCCAGAAGGGGTTAGAAGGGCCGGTCGGCCAAAACAGGCTGCTGAAAAAACAGCCTGCCGTTAATCCGGTGTTTTCAACAGTCTGGAGGGCGCACCCCTACCAGATCTCGGATTCTATGTTGCCGTTTCTTTTTATGAGTATATCGACTATGGACCTGTTGTAGAAGCTGTTCGCCTTGTCCATCTCGGGGATAAGCCTGCTCCTGTACAGGTCGAGCCCCTCTTTCAATTCCTTTTCGAGGAGGTCGAAGATGTTGTCGTGCTTGATCCCGTCGAGTATCTTCTCCCTGTTGTACAGGGCTATGTCGGATATTATGGTGCGCGCGAGCCTTGCCGCGGCTTCGGGGCTATCGATTAATTTCATGCGGCCTGCCCTTTTCCCTTGATATCTGCTCGACGAGGATGTCCCTGCCCTTTTCCGCGTTGGCGCGCACAAGCCCTTCGACAAGGGATGAGTTACCCTTTGTGAAGGCTTCTATTATCTCGCTGTGCTGCCTTACGGAATCTGTCATGCGCCCTGGCAGCGAAAGGGCGGTTATCCGGAACCTTTCGAACTGCTGGACGAGCTGATGCACAAGGACGCAGAGTTTCTCGTTGCCGCAGGTATTTAGGAAAGTGTCATGGAACTGGTTGTCGAGCCTGAAAAAGCCCTTGACGTCGCCCTTTTCGGCGCATTTTTCCATCTGGGCGTTGAGGCTCTCGAGCTTTTTTATGTCTTTGGCCGTGAGCTTCACGCACGCTGTCTTGGCGGCGTACCCTTCCAGGAGGCTCTTTATCTCGTAGAACTCGCTTACGTCCTTGTCGGTAATGGGGCTTACGACCGCGCCCTTCCTCGGCGTGACAGTTATGATGCCCTCGGACTCGAGCTGCCTGAAGGCCTCTCTGATGGGGGTCCTCGAGATACCGAAAGATTCGGCTATCTCCTGCTCCGGCACCCTTTCGCCGGGCTTGAGTCGGCCCGATACGACCGAATCTTTTATGAAATCGACTATCCTTTCCCTGAGCGTTACTGGACGCTCGACAGGATAGTCAAGAACTCTTGTTTTATCCATTTTTCCTTCTGGCGTGGAACGCGCGTACATGCCCGGCTGCACAGATGCCGGTACAGTCCTCTGTTTATTGTATACTGTGTACATAGTGGAAAGTCAAGGGTTTTTTGGGAATACGGGGCCGGATGAAGCGCAAAGGCAGGCAGGGAGAGCATGCTTCCTCCCTGCCTGTTTTTTTCATTTTCTGGCGGCAGGCGTTGGCAGCTTCATAGGGTCCTGGTGGATCATCAGGTGCGAGTAAGGCGTGCCTTGATACATCACATACGCGCCGAACCTGTTTGGCATGACTGGCAGGCCCGTCGCCTTCTCGTCGAAAGGCCATAAAATCATCCAGTGCGGCGGCTCCTTCACCCTTTTCGCGCCCGGCGTTGCCGGGTCCATCACGACCTGTCCGTCTTTTTCCCAATGCCAGCCGCCCAGGCCCATATAAGCTACTCCGGGGGCTGTAGCGGCGGGTTTTTCCTCTTTGTTGAAAAAGGAGGTGAACCAGGCCGTCGCGGCCTTGTCGGCGCATACAGGGTCAGGGGACTCCTGGCCGCTCAAATCGGCTATGCAGGTGAACTCGTTTGTGCCCTCTTTCAAGGTCCTGATGCCGTCGGTGCCGGGCGCCATTATGGTGGCGTCCCTTGAGATATGCGGCGGCGCGGCGCTCATCGCTGTCCTGATGAGCTCTTCGTCGCTCATGCCCTTTGCCGCGGACTTGCCCTGCTGGGCTGCTTCAGAATATGAGCCTGCCAGAAGAAGGCATGCGAATATGGCGAAAACTTTTTTCATCGGCTGTCTCCTTTCCTGGTGCGGTTTAATAAAGAGATGTTCCGGATATACTATCAAGAGTATAGCAGAGGGGGCCGGGATTCGGCTTTTTCGACGGCGTATTTTCCTTGAAGGCCGCTTTCTTTTAATGTTTAATGTACCTTCTTGAAAGGCGGCCATGACACAGGAAAAAAAGATACAGGTACACGTGCCTTACCCGTACCTGCTTGAAAAATCCGAAAAGCTCATAGAGGCCGGGATCAACCCGGAAGTTTACATGGACGGCTTCTTCATAGAAGAGGCGCTCCCGTTCGACCTTGAGCGTATAAGGGAATCTTTCGGGTCGAGGGGGCTTTCCATTACCCTGCACGGCCCGTACATGGACATGAATCCTGGAAGCGCGGACGAGCCCGTAAGGCTCTCTACCGCCGCGATGAGGCCAAGGGGTAAAGCAGCCCACAGCAGGTCCAGCCACTTGTCGTCCGCCAGATTGGGCAGGCCCGGCAGCGGCAGACTGTGGGGAATCTGGCCCACGCGCTGCACATCCCAGCCGACATAGGCACTCAACGCCGTCACCGCCGCCACGCCGATGAGCGCCGCCGGAAAGCGCTTGTACGGCTTGGCCACAACGACCAGAAACGCTACCCCCAAGCCGGAAAGCACGGCGATCCAAGAGACTTCGTGCAGCCACGCTGGCCTGTGCATCATCTGCGCCAGTTCGGCCACCTTGTAGTCAAACCCCATTAACTCTGGCAGTTGATTGTCCACCAGCTTGAGGCCGACGCCGGTGGTGACGGGGCGTTTGCGGCCAGGCCCGCGTTTTTTGTCGTGGAAGCGCATGATTTCGGCGGCGACCTCGATGGGTTTTTCGCCTTCGAAGAGCGAAAACTTCAGAAAAACGCGCGTGCCCGCTTTGAACTT
>JACPGA010000178.1 GCA_016182705.1 Deltaproteobacteria bacterium | reverse complement strand
TACCTACTTCCTTCTCTGTACTATATAGCGGGCTATTGCCCTCAACGGGTCGGCCTTTTCATCGAAACCTTCAAGGGCCTTCAACGCTATCGACACAAGCTCTTCTGCCCGGTTCCTTGACTCGTCAAGGCCTATGAGGGACGGGTAAGTCGCCTTGCCCTTTTTCTCGTCGCCGCCTGTGTTCTTGCCCATCTCGTCGGCTGACCCTTCGACGTCAAGGATATCATCGGCTATCTGGAAAGCGAGCCCGATGCTCTTGCCGTACTTTGAGAGAGCCTCTATTTCCTTCTGCCCTGCCCCGCCCATGATGGCGCCTGACCTTACGGCGGCAAGTATGAGCTCGCCGGTCTTGTGTATGTGGATGTACTCAAGCACCGGGAAAGGCACTTCCATGCCTTCGGACTCGATATCGACCATCTGGCCGCCTATCATGCCGGCGGAGCCGGAGGCCTTTGAAAGCTCGGTTATTACCTTGATCACCCTGGAAGGGTCGGAAGTCTTTGTGGCGGCTACGATCTCGAAAGCGGCAGTCAGAAGGGCGTCCCCCGCCAGTATGGCGACAGCCTCGCCAAAAGCCTTATGGCAGGTCGGCCTGCCCCTGCGCATATCATCGTTGTCTATGGCCGGGAGGTCGTCATGGATAAGGGAATAGGTATGGACGCACTCAAAGGCGCAGGCCGTGTTAAGGGCCTCTTCCGGCCTCCCGCCAGCCGCTTCAGCGGCGGCGAGCACAAGAACAGGCCTTATCCTCTTGCCGCCCGCGAACAGGCTGTAGTGCATGGCCCTGTGAAGGTTCTGCGGGTACTCCTCCTCGCCATGGAGAAGCTCCTTGAGCGCCTTGTTTACCAGTTCAATCTTTACGGAAAGGTATGCCTGCAGGTTCAATTCGTCCTCGCTCAAATAGAAGGGCCCGGGTGGGCTAACCCCAAGGGGGGCCTCCTGCCTGAGCCCGAAGAATAACGGCTAAAATACTATGATAACAGAAGAAAAAATCAAATACAAGGAAACGATTATCAGCTCCCGGGTACTAAAAAACCCCCTTCCGCATATCGCGGAAGGGGGTTCTGTTTGCCTGGTTCAAAGGAGGCTTAAGCGGCCTCTATGCTTTTAGCCGACCTTTACAACATTCGAGGCCTGGGGACCCTTGGGGCCCTGAGTTATTTCGAACTCAACCTCTTCGCCTTCCTTGAGGGTCTTGAATCCGTCGCCGCCTATGGCGGTGTAATGGACGAAAACGTCCTCACCAGATTCCTGCTGGATAAAGCCAAAACCCTTTGTGTCGTTGAACCACTTTACTCTGCCTCTTGCCATTACGTGCCTCCTTGTTTTGGTACTCTCTTGCAGCATAAAAAAAACCGTGGAGTTATTGCCTCCCTCCACGGTTTATCTGACAATAACATGCCATAACTGCAAACAAGAATCCCTTTGTAGAATTTAGCGCATATTATCAGCTTAAATAATTCGTTGTCAAGCTTTTTTTATAAGGAACAAAACTTTACTTTCAGTTTATCTCGCGGGTACTACAATCTCCGAGACTCCGACCACATCGACTCCGTCGGCCGCGAGCCCCGGGACCGCTTCCCTCAAGGCTTTTATCGTTTCAGGGTAAGGATGCCCGATGGCTATCGCCCTGCCGCCGCGCTTCGCGAGCCGGGCCGCTTCCTTCAACTGGGACTTAATGTAATCGACGTCCCTCGTGTTGTCAAGGAATACGTTCCTGTCGGCGCTGGGCACGCCAAGATCCCTCGCGACCCTTCCGGCGACCGAGTTCGAAGTGGTGCGGCTGTCAACGAACAGCATATCCTTTTTCTTCACGATCTTCAGCACTTCACGCATCCTCTGCTCGTCCTCGGTAAAACGCGAGCCCATGTGGTTGTTAATGCCGATGGCGTCAGGCACCGTCTTCATGCCTTCCTCGACCTTCGCCCTTATCTCCTCCGGGCTCATGGCCACGAGGAGCGCGCCGCCTCCGGGGTTATGCTCCATAAGCTCCCTGGGCTCCATTGGCATGTGAACGATCACGTCGAGCCCCCTGGCTGCCGCAAGGCTCGATATGCGGCCCGAGTCCCTCATGTTCGGCATGACCGCTATGGTCAGCTGCCCCCTGACCTCAAGGAGCTCGGCAAGCTTTTTAATATCCGGGCCCATGTCATCGATTATTATGGCAAGCCTGGGCCTGACCGACGGCCTTATTGCCTCTGGCGGGGCGGGAGGCTCGGCAACGGGAGGCTCAACTGCCGGCGGCGCCTGAGGCAGTGCGGGTATGATCGTCGCGGGCGGCTTTACAGGAGGCCTTGATGGCTCCGGGCCCATGTACCTGAAAAGGAGCACGGCGGCCCCTGTGCCAGCTATAAAACCCAGCAGGAGAAAAAGCCACGAGGTACCTGATCCTTTTTTCTTCTTAGCCATCCGGCTCTCCCTGAGACTACTGAAAGACTTTTGAGAGAACCTTTTTGTAAAAAGGTTCTCTCAAAAAAGTTTACAGCAGCCTGCTAAAGCAAAGGCCCCTTTCGGGGCCTTTGCGCTTATATCTTTATTTCGTGCTCAGCTTACTTTCTTTGTGCTGCCCTTGAAGATATACCAGCTTTTCAGGTACTCAACGGCTCTCTTGAGCTGAACATCTTCGCCGTTGTCAGC
>JACPGA010000006.1 GCA_016182705.1 Deltaproteobacteria bacterium | reverse complement strand
TTATTTCTTCTGGGAGCTGATGCTCATCCCCGTGTTCCTGCTCATCGCGCTCTGGGGCCATGAAAACAGACGGTACGCCTCCATAAAATTTTTCATATTCACTCAGGCAGGCAGTCTTCTCATGCTGGTCGCCATACTCGCCCTGTTTTTCATACACGGCAGGGCGACCGGAGAATATACCTTCAGCTATGGTGCGCTCCTGGGTACGCCTATGGGGTATGCGACAGAGCTTCTTCTCATGCTCGCCTTTTTCGCGGCCTTCGCGGTAAAGCTTCCGGCCTTTCCTGTGCATACATGGCTGCCGGACGCGCACACAGAGGCGCCTACCGCCGGGAGCGTTATCCTTGCGGGGCTCCTGCTGAAAACAGGCGGGTACGGGCTCATACGCTTCGTCATACCGCTTTTCCCGGAGGCTTCGCTCAACTTCGCTCCGATCGCCTTTGTCCTGGCTGTTATCGGCATAATCTACGGCGCGGTCCTTGCCTTCGGGCAGACTGACATTAAAAGGCTTATTGCTTATACCAGCGTGAGCCACATGGGTTTTGTCCTTCTTGGCGTGTACGCCTGGAACGAGCTTGCGTTGCAGGGCGCGCTTATGCAGATGGTCTGCCACGGCGTTTCAACCGGAGCGCTGTTCATGATAGCAGGCAGCCTGCAGGAGCGGCTGCATTCACGGGATTTGAGCGGTATGGGAGGCTTCTGGACGAGCGCGCCGAAAATGGGCGCTGCCATGCTGGTCTTCGCGCTGGCGTCCCTGGGCCTGCCGGGGCTCGGCAACTTCGTAGGCGAGTTCCTCGTGCTCATCGGAGTGTTCAGCTTGAGCCCAGAGGCGGCTATATTCGCCGCTTCGGGGCTTGTGCTCTCTGCCATTTATTCGCTCTGGATAGTCCAGCGCGTATTTCACGGCCCGCAAAAAATCACCGTAGCTGACTTCAAGGGCCGCGAGATGGCTGCGATGGCCTCGATGATTGCCGTTATCGTATGGCTCGGGCTCCTCCCGCAGCCTGTCCTTGACCTCTTCGGGCAGACGCTCAAGACGCTCAATGTGACGGCCGCAAGGCCGCTTGAAGCTGGAATCGAAAAATTCGAAGTCGGGCCTGCCGTGTACATGATCAACCTTTCGACAGGGGAGCAAAAATGAGCCCTGCTGAATTTTCAGCCCTGCTGCCTGTTCTCATTTTAGCGGCTGCGGCGTCATTGCTCACGGCCGTCGCGGGCTTCTACAGGAAGCACGGCTTTGTGGCCGGGTTCACTATGGCCGCATTCCTCCTTTCATTCGCATCCCTTTTTATCGCTTCTGACAGCGCGCCCATTGCGATAACGCCGCTTCTGCTGGTGGACGGCTTCGCGCTCTTTTTCATGGGGCTCACATTCGCGGCCTCGTTCGCTGTCACTCTTCTTTCATACGGATATAACGGCGGCAGTGAAGGAAAGCATACCGAGTATTACATCCTTCTCATGCTCTCGGCTCTCGGGGCGGCTGTGCTGGCGGAAAGCCGTCATTTCGCGTCCTTTTTTCTCGGGCTCGAGACGCTCAGCGTATCTCTCTTCGGACTGGTCGCTTATATGCGCACCACGCGGGGCAACGAGGCAGGGCTCAAATACCTTGTGCTTGCTGGCGCGTCGTCTGCCTTTCTGGTCTTTGGCATGGCCCTTGTCTACGCCGCGACAGGCTCGATGGAGTTTTCAGCAATCAGCGCTTTGGCTGGCGTGGAAGGCGGTGCAGTCATGGCAGCGGGCATGGCCATGATAATCGCCGGAGCGGGTTTCAAGCTCGCGGTAGTCCCTTTCCACGGCTGGACGCCAGATGTGTACGAGGGCGCGCCCGCACCGGTCGGCGCGTTCATTGCCTCTGTTTCAAAGGGAGCGGTCGTAGTTGCGCTCATGCGCCTGTTGAGCGGAGAGCTTCTGTCCGGCGGGCCTATGTTCATCTTCCTTACGGCTGTCGCGATAGCGTCGATGTTCGCGGGCAACCTCCTCGCGCTTTTTCAGGAGAATATAAAGCGCGTGCTCGCCTATTCGTCGATCGCGCACCTCGGGTATCTTCTCGTGGCGTTCCTCGCGAGCGGCACATTCGCCGCCGGGGCTGTCGCGTTCTATCTGGCCGCCTACTTCGTCAGCATCATAGGAGCGTTCGGGGTCGTGACCGTCCTTTCAGTAAACGGCAGCGACATGGAAAAACTGGAAAGCTACAGGGGGCTGGCGCGCAGAAACCCGGTGATAGCGGCCATATTCACGGCCATGCTCCTTTCCCTTGCCGGAATACCCCTTACCGCCGGGTTCGTGGGAAAGTTCTATCTCGTGGCGGCAGGGGCAGCGTCTTCGATGTGGCTGCTCGTTTTATCGCTCGCCTTGAGCAGCGTCATAGGCTTTTATTACTACCTGCGGATAATACTTGTCCTTTTCGCGCCTGCTCCTGAACAGGGCGAGCCTGAATATATACACCCGGCAGGCAGCGCCGCCCTTACAGCGCTGTTTATTGCCCTGATCTTCCTGGGTGTCTATCCCGGCCCGTTCCTGAGCCTTGTGGGAGCGGCCGCCGCCGGGTTTGGGCAGTAATGGAAACTGGTTGATTTCAAGAGGGCTTTGCCTTATCATTTCTCTGTGCGTAAACTTCTTCATTGGCGGGCTTTGTCCGCCGCGGCGCTTATAATATTCACCATAGTCCTTTTCCCCTGCGCTGCCCATGCCGGGGGAAAAGCGCTCAATGTCATTTATACAGGCGCGATAAAGGGCGAGCTTGAGCCGTGCGGCTGCTCCCCTGAGACCCAGTCCGGAGGGCTCGCCCGGCTTTCGGGATACATCTCGGCAAATAAAAAGGCGCTCTCTCCCTATGTGCTCGTGGACGCGGGCAATGCCTTTGCCGAAGCTACGGCCCAGGGCAGGCTCAAATCAGAGGCAATAATAAGGTCTTTCGCGTTAATGGGTTATGACGCGGCGGCTGTCAATGTAAACAGGGCCGCGGTTGACGGCGGTTTTATATCCGCTCTCGCGAGCCAGTACCGCGTCCCCGTCCCCCCTTCGAACAGGGCCATAAAGGCCATCAGGAACGGCCTCAAGATAAATATAAGTTCTGATGAAAAGCTCGCGAAAAAAGGCATGATAAATATCCTGCTTTCCGGGAAGCAGGTATCGGAACTGAAGGCCGTCAAGGGGTGGGATGTCATCATAAGCTCCTTTGGCGAAGAGTTGGACGAGCCTGTCGCGTCAGGCAAGGCCTTGATAGTCTCCGGCTTTCCCAAGGGGCAAAAGCTCGGGATACTTTCACTCAAGCTCGACGGTAAAGGTAAGGTCGTGGGTTCAAGCCACAGGTGGCAGGCTTTGAAGCAGGACGTTGCCGAAGATCCTGAAGTGCGCTCTGTGTTGAAGGACTACGACCAGAAGGTCGCGGCCCTTTTGAAAGAAGAGGAATTGAAGCCCGTAAAAGGCGGGCCGTATCTGGGTTCTGAAAGCTGCGTGGAGTGCCACCAGAGTTATGTAGACAGCTGGAAGGCGACAAAACATTCGGCCGCCTTCGCCACGCTTGAGAGGGTAGGGAAATCGAAAGACCCTGAGTGCGTGAAGTGCCACGTGGTCGGTTTCGGCGAGGAAGGCGGCTTTTTGAGCCTCAAGGCGACCCCCGGGCTTGCGAATGTGCAGTGCGAGTCATGCCACGGGCCCGGAAGGGAGCACGCGGCTGATTTCAGTCCCATGCGGCCAATTGGCATTGAAGTATGCTTGAAGTGCCATACTCACGAGAACAGCCCGCTGTTCGATTATCAGAAATATTTTGAAAAGATAAAACACTGACAGGAGACAGATAATGCTTAAAAAGTTTTTAGCGTTGGCCCTTTTTGTTCTTTTGCCGGCGATTGCTTTCGCCGCGAGCGCGCCCGAGATAAAGGGCAAGTATACGGCCGTGCCTGGCAAGGAATTCAAGTATGACGGCAAGACGGTCGAGGTCATCGAATTCCTGAGCTTCTACTGCGGCAGCTGCTACGAGTTCGAAAAATCCATACCGGCCATAAAGGGCAACTTCCCGAAGAAGCTGAAATGGAAGCTGGCCCCCGTCTACTGGGGCAACGGCTCGTCAAAGCCCGGCGAGGCGTACTTTTTAGCTGAAGAGGCTGGCAAGGGCGAGCAGATGAAAAAGGCCCTTTTCAAAGCGCACTTCGTTGATAAGAAGGACATAGGCGATATCGCCGTTCTTGAGTCCATCGGGGCGCAGATAGGCATGGGCTTCGACTTCAGTGTGAAGCTCAGGAACGGGGCAAAGGCGCCTGAGGCGAGAAAGGCGCTCGATATGGCCAGAGAGTACCAGATTGAAGAGACTCCCACGCTTATCATAGCCGGGAATATCGCGACCAACCCTCACGCGGCAGGCCACGACATGAACGACTTCAAGAATAATGTGATGAGCATACTGCGGAGTATCATTAAAAAATAGAACCGCGGCATAAATGAAAAAACGGGGGGCCTGGCGATTGCCAGGCCCTTTTTTTTTATGCGGCCTTTTTTTCTTCGAGAGTCGACGTACAGTGGGCGCAGCGCCTTGCGTTGACTGGTATCGCGGACAGGCAGAACGGGCATTCCTTTACCGCGGCCTCCGGGGCCTTCTCTTTTTTGAGCCTGCCAATGTAGCTGATGAGAAGGAACATCGCGAAGGCGATTATGAGGAAGTTCACGAGAAAATTGCTGAAGACGCCGTAGTTGAGCGTGATCGCGGCTGCCGCCTTTGCCTCGTCAAGCGAGGCGTAAGGGGCTGGAACGGCTCCTTCCCTGAGGACGATGAAGAGGTTT
>JACPGA010000183.1 GCA_016182705.1 Deltaproteobacteria bacterium | reverse complement strand
TGGCAGGCGCGGAAGATATCGCCCTCTTCAACTTTCTGCTCGAGCAGTACCTTTCCGGCTTCGTCGACGACCCTTATGGTGCCGTTTCCGGGGGCCTTGAAGGTCTTGTCGTGTGAGCCGTACTCTTCAGCCTTCTGCGCCATGAGGCCGACGTTGGGGACGGTTCCCATAGTCCTCGGGTCGAAGGCGCCGTTCTTCTTGCAGTCTTCTATGACGACGTCGTATACGCCCGCGTAGCACCTGTCGGGTATGGTCGCCTTGGTGTCATGGAGCTTGCCGTCCGGGCCCCACATTTTGCCTGAGTCGCGTATCATGGCAGGCATGGAAGCGTCGATGATGACATCTGACGGCACGTGGAGGTTTGTGATGCCCTTGTCCGAGTTCACCATCGCGAGCTCGGGGAGGTTGTTGTAGACGGCCTTTATGTCAGCCTCTATCTCGGCCCTCTTGGCCTCAGGCAGCTTGGCTATCTTGGCGTAAAGGTCGCCGAGTCCGTTATTGACATCAACGCCGAGTTCCTTGATGGTGGCGGCGTGCTTTTCGAATACGTCCTTGTAGAACACTTCGACAGCGTGTCCGAACATGATGGGGTCCGAGACCTTCATCATAGTGCCTTTCAGGTGCAACGAGAAGAGCACGCCCTGCTTCTTTGCGTCATCTATCTGCTCGGCGTAAAACTTCCTGAGGGCATTCCTGCTCATAACCGCGGAGTCGATGACTTCTTGCGCCTTAAGAGCGGTCTTTTCCTTGAGTACGGTCGTCTTGCCGTCCTGGCCGACGAATTCTATTTTAACGTTTCCTGCCTTGTCCACGGTCACGGACTTTTCCGAGCCGTAGAAATCTCCGGCGGACATGTGCGCGACGTTGGTCTTGGAATCAGCGCTCCACGCGCCCATCTTGTGCGGGTTCTTCTTGGCATAGTTCTTGACCGAAACGGCCGCCCTGCGGTCTGAGTTGCCTTCGCGCAGGACCGGGTTGACGGCGCTGCCTAAAACCTTGCCGTACCTGGCCTTTATTTCCTTTTCAGCGTCGCTGGCGGGCGCCTCCGGGTAATCAGGGACCTTGTAGCCCTTTTCCTGCAATTCCTTTATGGCTGCTTTCAGCTGCGGTATGGACGCGCTGATGTTCGGCAGCTTTATTATGTTGGCTTCCGGGGTCTTGGCAAGCTCTCCGAGAGCCGTGAGCTCGTCCGGTATCTTCTGCTCAGGGGTGAGGTTTTCCGGGAAGTTGGCGATTATCCTTCCCGCCAGAGAAATGTCCCTCGTCTCGACCTCGATGCCCGCAGCCTTGGTGAAAGCCTTGACGATGGGGAGTAAAGAGTAAGTCGCGAGCGCCGGTGCTTCATCTATAGCCGTATAAATGATCTTCATGGACATACGTTCCTCCACTGGGTTTATTAACGGGTCAGGTAAATTTTTGAAGCTGTTCCGGGCTGTTTTGAGGCAATGACTAAAACAGATTTCCCGTATTTTGTCAAACTTTTTAGTCTCTGGCGGCTTTCCCGGCCTGGATGGCCCGAGAGGCCTTAAAGCGGACATTAAAAAACCGCCTGAGCATGAAATAGCATGGCTTGTGCCAAGCTTTTTCTGCCCAGACGGTCGGCTGTACAATATTCAAAGACCCCGCTCCCCGGTGGTGTCCACCTTCGTTCCGTCAGTTACGGGTGTCTGACCAAGTTCGGTCTATTTCAAGCGGCTATAGAGTAGTACAAGAGCGGCTTTTTGTCAAGCCAATTTTAGCCGCTGAAGTCGTCTGTATCGAGGCGCTGGTAGTACGGCAGCAGCCTTTTCAAGGTGGCCTGAAGGTGCTCGGGGATGACCTTTGTGTCAGACAGGACCGGCATGAAGTTCATGTCCCCGTTCCATCTGGGCACCACGTGCGTATGGAGGTGATCTTCTATTCCGGCTCCCGCGGCCTTGCCGACGTTCATTCCGATGTTGAACCCGGCCGGATTCAGTTCTTTTTTGAGGACGGTGACGCTGTGGCGGAGCAGCCTGAAAAAATCAAGCGCTTCCTCAGGGGTGAGCTCTTCCACGTTAGCGACATGCCGCACCGGCGCGATCATCAGGTGGGCGCTGTTGTAGGGGAATTTGTTGAGCATCACGATGGAGACGGAGCCGTTGAAGAGCACGAGGCCTTCTTCCGGGCTCTTGGCGCGCGCGGCGCAGAATATGCACTCGAGCGTGTCTCCTGACTTGACGTACTCAGAACGCCAGGGGGCCCACAGCTGTTTCACTTATCGTCGTTGATCCTTTCGCGTATCTCTTTGCCGGCCTTGAAGAACGGCACCTTTTTGGCGTCGATGAAGATGTTCTCGCCGGACTTGGGATTGCGGCCCTGTCTGCCGTCGCGCTCCTTGATCTTGAAGCTCCCGAACCCGCGTATCTCGACCTTGTCGCCCTCGGAAAGGCTCTGGGCCATGGATTCGAACAGGGTCTCGACGATTATCTCGACATCCTTCCTCGAGAAGTTAGTGACCTTGGCGGCTACCGCCTCTATGAGCTCACTTTTGGTCATGTTACAGCTGCCTCCTTTTTACCTGGCTGGGTTTTGTATCATGTACATCACCCGGAGACCGGTGAATAGCTCGGTCAGCGATTCAATAGAAGCGCCGCCCGAGAAGGTCTTCCAGATGCTCATCTTCTGCCGTTCCGGGTATAACACCGATGGCTCTCCCTCGATACCGGCGAGGCTGGCGCTCAATGCTATGGCATCGCTCAAGCCACCGAGTTCGTCCACCAATTTCAGCTGCTTTGCCTGCGCGCCGGTGAATATCCTGCCGTCGGCGATCCTGCGGACCTCTTCGGTCTTGAGGCCCCTGCCCTCTGCCACGGCCTTTATGAACTGGCCGTTGACGTCGTTTATGAGGGTCTGGAGGAGTTCCCTTTCCTCTTTTTCCATCTCGCGCAGCGGAGAGCCCACGTCTTTATACTTGCCGCTTTTGACAACATAGCCCTTGAGCCCTATTTTCCCAAGGAGCTCCTGGGCGTTTACGAACTCTACTATCACCCCGATGGAGCCGGTGATCGTGCCGGGGTTTGCCATTATTTTATCAGCGGCGACCGCGGCGTAATATCCGCCGGAGGCTGCTATGGCGCCCATCGAGGCGACCACGGTCTTTTTCTCTTTGAGCCGTAGTATCTCCCCGTGTATCTCCTGCGAAGGCCCGACCGCGCCTCCCGGGGATTCGATACGCAGGACCACTGCTTTTACGTCGTCCCTTTCGCCGAGCTCGCGGAGCGTCGTGTTTATTTCATAAGGGTCGGCAATGACCCCCTGAATGTCCACCACGGCGACCTTATCGCCGGTCACTCCCCCGCCAGAGACTATGCCGATGACAATGGCAAGGGCGATTACGCAGGCGACGACCGCGCCAAAGGCGGCCAGGATGTTCCTGAGCGCCCCGCACTTTATCATTGAGCTTCCTGTGTGCCGTCGGCGCGCCTTTTGATCTCCCTTATAGACAGGCCTATCTTGTTGTCCTCCGGGTCGACGTTCAATACTTCGACCTCGACGATATCGCCTTCGCTTATGTCAGCGCCCCTTTTCTTGCCGCGCGAGAGCTCGGAGACATGTACGAGCCCCTCTAACCCCTCTTCGAGTTCGACAAACGCGCCGAACTCGGCGACGCTCGTGACCCTGCCCTCGATGGTCATTCCGGGCTTATACCTGTTTTCAACCCCTTCCCACGGGTTTCTCTCAAGCAGCTTGGTGGAAAGGGAAAACCTCTTGTTCGCGCTGTCTATGTTGAGGACCAAAGCCTCGACTTCCTGTCCCTTCTTGAATATCTCCGAAGGGTGCTTAACTTTTTTCCATGAAAGGTCTGAGACGTGGACAAGGCCGTCTATGCCCTCTTCGATGCCGATGAAGACGCCGAAGTCGGTTATGTTCTTGACCTGCCCCTTTATCCTTGTCCCCTTGGGATAGCGCCTTTCAGCCTCTTCCCACGGGTTGGCCTCTAGCTGCTTCATGCCAAGTGATATTCTCTTGTTCGCGGCGTCTACTTCGAGGACCAGCACTTCGACCTGGTCTCCGGCCTTGACCTTCTGGGAGGGGTGCTTGAGCTTGGTCCAGGACATCTCGGATATGTGCACGAGCCCTTCGAGGCCCGGCTCGAGCTCAACGAACGCGCCGTAGTCGGTTATGTTGACGACAGTGCCTGTGGTCCTTGTGCCAGCCGGATATTTCTCCATGACCTTGAGCCACGGGTCTTCCATGGTCTGCTTGAGGCCCAGGGATATCTTGTTCTCTTCCTTGTTGAACTTCAATATCATGACCTTCACGGTGTCGCCGATTTTCAATACCTGTGAAGGATGGGTGACTTTGCCCCATGAAAGGTCGGTCAAATGCACAAGGCCGTCTATGCCGCCCAGGTCGATGAAGGCACCGTAGTCGGTTACGTTTTTCACTATGCCGTCGACAACAGCCCCTTCCTCAATGGTGCCGAGGGTCTGCTTGCGCAATACTTCCCTCTCCTCTTCGAGGATGACGCGTCTGGAGACGATGACGTTGTTCTTGCGCCTGTTATACTTCAATACCCTGAAAGCGAACTTCTGGCCTATGAGCTTATCCGGGTTCCTGACGGGTTTCAGGTCGACCTGCGAGCCGGGCAGAAACGCGGTGATTCCTTCGATATCTACGTAGAAGCCGCCCTTTATCCTCTGGGACACTGTCCCCTCTATGGCAGAGCCCTTTTCACATGACTCGATAACCTTGTCCCATATCTTGAACTGATCGGCCTTGGCCTTGGAAAGGGAAATATTGCCGAACTCGTCTTCACGCCTTTCGATAAGGACGGTAACGTCGTCCCCGACCTTGACAGTGGGATTGCCGTCTTTATCCAGAAATTCCTTGAGCGGCACCTGCCCCTCGGACTTGTACCCGATATCGATCATCACCGAGTCCTGGGTGATCTGGACGATCTTCCCCTTTATGATGTCCCCTTCCTGTAGCTCCTTGAGGCGGCTTTCGAAAAGCTCCTCGAAGTCCGACTTGGAAACATCACCGGCGTGAGATTTATCCGCTCTCCCTATCATTAATTGCCAATCCTCCCCTGTCTTATTCTGTGAAAGAAAAACATATCATAGCGTGTTTCAAAGTGCAAATCATTTCGGGCACATAGACGATATTCGCTCCACAACTTCGTTGATAAGCCAGTCGGGCGTGGAAGCCCCGGAGGTGATACCGGCGATCAATGCGCCAACGAACCAGGCCGGGTCCAATTCCGAAGCAACCTCAATATGATAGGTCTTGGGTTGGATGGCCAGGCAAACTTCCGCGAGCCTTCTGGTGTTCGCGCTGTTCTTTCCGCCAACGACGACCATCACGTCAGCCTGCTTGGCCAGCGCCGCGCTCTCAGCCTGCCTCGTGGACGTGGCATTACATATGGTGTTGAAAACTTTTATCTCTGTAGCCTTGTGCAGGCAGAAGCGTACGACGTCCTCAAGTTTTTCCATGGGGAGGGTCGTCTGGGCAACTATGCCGAGCCTCTTGACGCGTGGCATGTCGGCGAGTTCCGCAAGGCCGCTTACGACCCGCACCTGCTTATTTCCGTAGCTTATAAGCCCCTTTACCTCAGGGTGGTCCTTCTCGCCGACGACAATGACGTCATAGCCCTCGTTCGTGAGACGTGAGACAAGGTCCTGCGCTTTTCTGACGAACGGGCAGGTCGCGTCTACTATGCCGAGCCCTTTATCCTTTGCTTTGTTGTACTCCTCCAGCTTCACACCGTGGGAGCGTATTATGACCGTGCCGGAGTCTATGTCGTCAAGGCTCTTTT
>JACPGA010000202.1 GCA_016182705.1 Deltaproteobacteria bacterium | reverse complement strand
CATGGACTTTATGCCCATATTCACCTATCACAGGCTCACGGCTCCGAGTGGCGTTAATTCGCGCTTCGACTTTTCCGTTGACGCGTTCAGGTCGCATCTGGAGATACTGAAAGCTTCCGGATTAAGGTGCGTTGTTCCTGAAGACCTGCGCGCCAATGGCGCGCAGGCCGTCGAGAACTCTGTGATGATAACGTTTGACGACGGCTACGAGACGGATTACAGCGCCGCGCTTGGGCTCCTCGCCGGGTTCGGCTTCAGGGCAGTGACATTCATAACCGCAAACCTCGTCAACAAGCCCGGATACCTCTCGTGGGAAAAGATAAAAGAACTTTCCAAAGCCGGTTTTTCCGTTCAGTCCCACAGCCTCAATCACCGCTTCCTCAGCGCCCTTGACCACTCGGAACTTCTCAATGAACTCAGGAAGTCAAAGGAGATTATAGAGGACAAAACCGGCGTGAAAGTAGACTACCTGGCCGCCCCGGGGGGCCGCGTATCCGCTGCCGTCGTAAAGGCCTCGGCAGAGGCGGGGTACTCCGGCATATTCAACTCAAAGCCTGGCTATACGCTCTCACAGGAGAGCGGGATACTCGTCTTCAACAGGTTCGTGCTGAAAAATTCGATTGGCGCGCGCCGCTTCAGGAATATAGCGAACAAAGACCCTCTGGCGCTTATCAGTGAATCCGCGGCCTACTCCGCGAAAAACCTCATCAGAAAGGCGCTTGGAAAAAAATAGGATGAACAGCGGAAGAATTTGGATAACCTGGGAGATCCAGCGGAGGAACAGGACTCTGAGCGCGCGCCTCGGCTCCACGCTCAATGAGCTCATCTTCAAGGGCAACAGATTTTTGAGGTACCCGGCGCTCATCGCGAGAACCGCGGCATTAATAGCGAAAAAGCGCCCTTCGATCCTGTTCGTGCAGAACCCTTCGATAGTCCTGGCCCTTTTCGCGGTCAGCTCCAAATTTATTTTCAGATCACCCGTCGTAGTCGACGCGCACAACGCCGGGATCTTCCCGTTCGAGGGCAAAAAACCGTGGGCCAACCGCGTCACTGGCTTCATCCTTAGAAATGCGGACCTGACGATAGTTACCAACCCGAGCCTCGCCGGCCACGTAAGCGCCGCCGGGGGCAGGCCTTTTGCTCTCCCTGACCCGCTGCCTGAGATCAGACGCCAGAAGACGGCCAGGCCCCTCAAGGGCAGGCGCAACGTCCTTTTCATCTGCACCTATGCCGAGGACGAGCCATACCTCGAAGTCATCAAGGCCGCTTCCATGCTCGCCCCTGACATCTTTGTATATATATCAGGAAACCCGAAAGGCAGGGAAAAGGCTTTCTCTCACCTGCTCGCGCCCAACACGGTACTTACCGGCTACTTGCCTGAGGACGATTACATAGGGCTTTTCAATTCGGTAGACGCGGTAGTAGACCTCACCACGCGGGAAGACTGCCTCGTCTGCGGAGCATACGAGGCGGTCACTCTTGAAAAACCGATGGTGCTGTCCGACACGAAGGCCTTGAGAGATTATTTCTCGAACGGGGCGCTGTTCACTGACAACACAGCCGGGGACCTCGCCGGAAAGATCATGGAAGCCCTTGAGAACGCGGACATTCTGAGTGAACGGGCAAAGCGGTTAAAGGAGACCCTGGCAGCGAATTGGGAAGAGATGAAAGACCGGCTTGAAAAGACGCTCAGGGAGATTGAAAAGAAGTAAAAGATAGAATGAAAAAGAGCGGGGGGCCGAAAGCCCCCCGCTCTTTTTTTTGGTTATGGAACGAATCTCAGGTTTAACGGAGCGCTCGGCACGTTGGAGTTGTACAGATACGCGCCGATGTCAAATGTCGATGTCGATCTCAGGTTCCCGTCCAGGTCCCTGACTACATAAGCTTCGACCGAAGTCGAACCGGTCTGTATCGCCGGACTTCCGGCGCTCAGGTGAAAGTTGCCTCCTGTCGCGTTCACAAACAGGGGGTTGGCATTTATGGGAGTCGGGTCTATGGCGCCGCTATATGAGCCAAGGCCGTAGTAAATGTTCTTCCCGGCCCTTATGAGCGATTCCGTTCCCGGGGGGTCAAGCTCGTAATAAGCGAGGGCGTCCGGGCGCATATGGAAGATATTGTTGTATATCTTCACATACGGTATGTCGGGCGTCGCGGTGCCGCCGCCGCCAATATAGACAGCGTATGTGCGCGAGTTATAGAAGGTGTTGTTGAAGACCTCCATTGCCCCGTCCCTGATGTGGAGAGCGCCGTTGTAATTATCCACTCCGCAGTTTATGAACACGTTGTTCCACACCCTGGTCACCGGGATTACCGGGTCGCCCGGCGTATATGACTGCTCGAAAGAGTAAAGGCCCCTGCTCGGGTAATTGGTCGCGTCCACTATGTTGTCATGGACTGAGGCCACCCCGGCGTACTGCCCGGCCGCGCACCTGTCACTCTCATAGTTGATCGAGATGAGCGGGCCAGCGCCGAAGTTATTGTCGTATATGCGGTTCCAGGCTATCTCTATCTGGGAAGCGCAGGCCTGTGAATATATCGCGTGGTCCAGCTTATTTGTGGTCCTGCCGCCATAGATATAGTTGCCGAGCACCTTTGCGTTGTCCGCGCCCGGCACTATGCTTCCAGAAGCGAGCTGCGTTGTCCTGGTAAGGCCCTCGCACCTGTTGTTGACTATCCTCCAGCCAAGAGGCCCGGTGCCGGGAGTGCCGCCCGCGCCGATGCACGAGTTCCAGGCCAGAAAGCTCAGGTTGCCGAAGACTATCCAGTCCGGCGCCCTGTCGGTAGTGCTGCCCAGCCAGCCCCTTACGTTCGCGGTGGTGCCGGTGGGACCGGGCGCGCTGAACAGGGCCGTCTCCCCCGGATACCCGAGCCACGCTATCGGCATAGCGCTGGTGCCGGAGGCGGTATAGCCGCCGCCGCTCGTCGCGCTTTTTCTCATCATGAGGTTGGCGTTGCCTGAGCCGTAGCCGTATACGCCGCTGTAGGTCCCTGCGCGCAGGTAAGCGGTATCTCCGGGCTGCGCCGTGTCATAAAAGCTTTCAGGGGACCTCCAGGGGTCTGAATAGGT
>JACPGA010000177.1 GCA_016182705.1 Deltaproteobacteria bacterium | reverse complement strand
CTCGCCCTCATCTTCTTTTTCAGCCAGTGAAGCTATCCCGGTGATGTGCTCGTCCTTGTCAACGTCCATAAGCTTTACGCCCTGGGTGTTCCTGCCGATGACAGTGACGCCCTTCATCGCTATCCTTATGATCTTGCCTGTGCTGGTGGATATCATCAGCTCGTCAGAGTCCCTCACCTTTGCGATCCCGGCCACAGGCCCGTTCTTTTCGGTTATCTTGATGTTTATCAGGCCGCTTCCGCCCCTGTTCTGGCCCCTGTACTCGGAGAACTCGGTCCTCTTGCCGTAGCCGCCCTCGGTCACGGTAAGTATGGTCGCGCCCTCTTCGACAGTCTCCATCGAGACGACCCGGTCGGCGTCGTCGAGCTTTATGCCCTTCACGCCCCTGGCCGTGCGCCCCATCTCCCTTACCTCTTCCTCATGGAACCTTATTGCCTGGCCCATGCGGGTGCCGAGGAACAGGTCGGTCTTGCCGTCCGTGAGCCTGGCCGCTATGAGGCTGTCCCCCTCGTCGAGGTTCACGGCTATGAGCCCGCCTGTGCGGATATGCGAGAAGCTCATGAGGTCGGACTTTTTCACCACGCCGTGCGCCGTTGCCATGGTGATGAAATACCCCTCCTTGAAATCACGGACCGGCAGATAGGCCGTTATGTTCTCTCCGGGAGCCACGTTGAGGATATTGACTATGGCTTTGCCCTTGGCGGCCCTTCCGGCCTGGGGAATGTCATAGACCTTCAGCGAATAGACCTTCCCCTTGTCGGTAAAGAAGAGGATATAGCTGTGGGTCGAGGCAATGAAGAGATTCGAGACAAAATCCTCCTCTTTGGTGGTCATGCCCATCTTCCCCTTGCCGCCCCTCTTCTGTATCTTGAACAGGCTCGTCGGGTTCCTCTTTATATAGCCGCCGCTGGAGATGGTCACGACCATGTCCTCCTCGGCTATGAGGTCCTCGAGTGTTATCTCGCCTGCCTCGTCGACTATCTGGGTGCGCCGCTCGTCCCCGAACCTCTCCCTTACTTCCTTGAGCTCGTCCACNTATCTCCTCGAGATGCGCTATCAGCTTCAGAATGTCCTGATACTCCTGGATTATCTTGTCTCTTTCAAGTGCCGTAAGCCTCTGGAGCCTCATGTCCAGTATTGCCTGCGACTGTATCTCGGAAAGTCTGAAGTTGGCGATAAGGCCGCTCTTGGCCTCCTGCGGGCTCTTCGAGGCCCGGATGAGCTTGATGACGGCATCGAGGTTGTCCAGGGCTATCTTCAAGCCCTCCAAGATGTGCGCCCTCTCTCTGGCCTTCTTGAGGTCGAATACTATCCTTCTGGCGACGACCTCACGCCTGAACTTCACGAACTCCTTCAGGAGCGAAGCCAGGGGCAGCACCCTGGGCTGGCCCTCGACGATGGCGAGGTTTATTATGCCGAACGAGGTCTTCATCTGGGTATGGAGGTAGAGATTATTCAAGATGACCTCGGCCACCTCGTCCCTCTTTATCTCCACGACGACCCTCATGCCCTCGCGGTCAGACTCGTCCCTGACGTCGGATATGCCTTCTATTTTCTTGTCCCTCACGAGGTCGGCTATGCTCTCTATGAGCTTCGCTTTGTTCACCATGTAGGGCAACTCTGTAATTACTATCGCCTGCCTGTTGGTCCTCGGGTTCTTCTCTATGCTGGCCTTCGCGCGTATCTGCAGAACGCCCCTGCCGGTCGCGTAGGCGTCCCTTATGCCCTGCCTGCCGTTGATAAAACCGGCGGTCGGGAAGTCCGGGCCCGGCACGAACGCCATCAGCTCTTTTACAGTGGCATCCGGCTTTTCAATGATATAGATGAGCGCGTCGATTATCTCGCGCAGGTTATGCGGGGGCATGTTTGTGGCCATACCCACGGCAATGCCTGAAGAGCCGTTCACAAGAAGGCACGGGAAGGCCGCCGGAAGCACCATCGGCTCTTTTAACGATTCGTCGTAGTTGGGCTGGAAATCGACAGTCTCTTTTTCGAGGTCTTTCAAAAGCTCGGAGGCCAGGCGAGCCATCCTGACTTCCGTGTACCTCATGGCCGCCGGGGGGTCGCCGTCGATGGAGCCGAAGTTTCCTTGACCGTCTATGAGCGGATAGCGAAGCGAGAAGTCCTGGACCATCCTGGTGATGGCGTCGTACACGGCAGAGTCTCCGTGCGGGTGGTACTTACCTATGACGTCTCCGACGACGCGGGCTGACTTCTTGTAGGCCTTGTTCCACTCCACGCCCATCTCGTGCATGGCGAACAGGATCCTTCTGTGCACTGGCTTGAGCCCGTCCCTTACATCCGGCAACGCCCTGCCTACGATGACAGACATGGCGTAGTCCAGATAGGACTTTTTCATCTCGTCTTCGATATATACCGGTATCTGTTCCTGAGCCATTTTCCCTCGCTTTATAAAGGCATGAAAAGACCCTTTCAGGCGGCCTTGCCGAAATTCCTTCGTTCATTTGATGCAAGCCGCGAAAAAGGGTATATACTTATCCGAAACGTTTAAAATTCCAAGTCTGGCGGAGAATTTTTATCGTATTGAAAATCGTTTTATCGCCAGCCAGAACAGGCAAATCAAAACCATGGGGCCCTGGCGGCCGTATCCGTTCAATATTTTATAATATCGAAGGACTTGCGAGCGTGTCAAGGATATAAAGCCGCAATGCTGGCGCCGGGCGGGCGGCAGCCCGGCCAGTCTCAATTTATTGATGACAGGGAGATTGTTTTCTGCTAATCTTCTACCTTTAAATTCCATGGCCGTCCCTGTCCTGAGGCGGCCGTTCCCATTCCAGTTCGAAACTCGTTATTTAGACATATATTCCGGAGGGACGTTTTTTTATGGCTAAAAAGAATATTTATTTCTTCGGCGGCGGAAAAGCCGAGGGCAAGGGGGACATGAAAGACCTCCTTGGCGGCAAGGGAGCCGGGCTCGCCGAGATGACCAACATCGGGCTGCCTGTGCCTGCCGGGTTCACCATCACCACTGAAGTCTGCGACTATTTTTATAAGAGCAGCAAGAAGTACCCACAGGGCTTCTCCACGGAGCTTGAAAAGAACCTCAAAAGGCTGGAAAAGCTCGTCGGCAAGAAGCTCGGCGACTCGGACGACCCGCTTCTCGTCTCCGTCCGCTCAGGCGCGGCCCGGTCCATGCCCGGCATGATGGAAACCATCCTGAACCTCGGCCTCAATGACAAATCAGTCGAGGGTCTCGCCAAAAAGACTTCCAACAAAAGGTTCGCCCTGGACGCCTACAGGCGTTTCATAACCATGTACGGCTCCACGGCAATGGGCGTGCCCAGACACCGTTTCGACTACGAATTCGACGATATAAAGGAAAGAAAGACAAGGCACCGCCTCAATATTCCGCGCTCGCGCATGGTGCTGGACACCGACGTCAACGAATCAGAGCTCCAGGAGCTCATACCCCGCTTCAAGAAGGTCTACAAGGAGAACACCGGCAAGGAGTTCCCGCAGGACCCCCTTGAGCAGCTCCAGGGCGCCATCGGCGCTGTCATAGGCTCGTGGATGGCCGAGAAGGCCGTGACCTACAGAAGAGTCGAGAAGATAACGGGCCTCCTCGGCACTGCCGTGAACATCGTGCAGATGGTCTTCGGCAACATGGGCGAAGACTCCGGTACCGGCGTGTGCTTCACGCGCGACCCCAACACCGGCGAGAACATATTCTACGGCGACCTCCTCATGAACGCGCAGGGCGAGGACGTCGTGGCAGGCATAAGGACGCCCATACACCTCTCCGACCTCGGCAAGATTCTGCCCGAGGCCTACAAGCAGCTCCTGAAAGTCCGTTCCAGGCTCGAAAAGCATTATAAAGACATGCAGGACATAGAGTTCACCGTAGAAGAAGGCAAGCTCTATATTCTCCAGTGCAGGACCGGAAAGCGCTCCCCAATGGCGGCCTTCAGCATAGCCGTTGACCTTGTAAAAGAGAAGCTCATCACCAAAAAGGACGCTATCCTCCGCATAACCGACAAGGACATCGAGGGCCTTTTCTACCCTGTAATCGACCCCAAGATACCCATAGAAGTACTCCAGCAGAACCTCTTCGCAACCGGCATAGCCGCCGTCCCTGGAGCCGCCACCGGCGCAATCGTCTTTACCGCGAAGGACGCCGAGCACTGGACCGCCAACGGCAAGACCGTCATCCTCGTCAGGAAAGAGACGAGCCCTGAGGACGTAGGCGGCATGCACGCGGCCAAGGGCATACTTACCGCCACGGGCGGCAAGACTTCCCACGCCGCTGTCGTCGCAAGGGGCTGGGGCAAGTGCTGCGTGGTCGGCTGCGAGGACCTGTTCATAGACTACAACGCCAAGACAGTCGTGGTCGGCAAGACGACCCTCAAGGAAGGCGACGCCATAACCATAAACGGCTCGTCAGGCGAAGTCTTCAAAATAGAGATGAACCTCATAAAGCCCGAGCTGCCCAAGGCCTATTACACCCTCATGGGCTGGGCCGACGAGCACAGAAAGCTTAAGGTACGCACCAACGTCGACACCCCCTATGACGCGGAGAACGCCATCCGTCTCGGGGCCGAAGGCATTGGCCTCTGCAGGACAGAGCACATGTTCTTCGACACCGAAGAGCGCAGGATCGCCATACAGAGGATGATAATCTCGGAAGACGAAGAGACCAGGAGAAAGTCCCTGTTCGAGCTCCTCCCCTTCCAGAGGAAGGACTTTGTCGGCATATTCAGGGCGATGGACAAGAAGGCCGTAACAATAAGGCTCATCGACCCGCCGCTGCATGAGTTCGTGCCCCACACCGAAGCCGCGCAAAAGCAGCTCGCGCAGAAGCTCTCGCTCCCCTTCCATCAGGTAAAAAGGAGGATAGAGCGCCTGCATGAGGCAAACCCCATGCTCGGACACAGGGGCTCCAGGCTCCTCATCACCTACCCCGAGATACTGGAGATGCAGGTGCGCGCCATAATAGAGGCTGCCTGCGAGTGCCAGAAGAAGAGCATAAAGGTATCCCCGGAGATAATGCTCCCCCTCATCATAGACGCCAAGGAGCTGAAGATACTCGCTGACAAGGCCAGAGCGATTGCCGCCGAGGTCATGAAAGAGCAGAACGCGCAGGTCAAGTACCTTATCGGCACCATGATAGAGGTCCCGAGAGCGGCCCTGCTCGCAGACCAGATAGCCGAGGTCGCGGACTTCTTCTCCTTCGGCACCAACGACCTCACCCAGATGACGCTCGGCATGTCCAGGGACGACGCCGGAAGGTTCCTCCCTGATTACGTGGACGAAAAGAAAACAGGCATCCTCGCCAGCGACCCGTTCCAGTCGCTTGACCAGGACGGCGTCGGCTTCCTCATGAGGATCGCGCTCCTCAAAGGCAGGTCGAAGAAAAAGGACCTCAAGGTCGGCATCTGCGGCGAGCACGGCGGAGACCCGTCTTCGGTCGAGTTCTGCCACATGAACAACTTTGACTATGTCTCCTGCTCGCCTTTCAGGGTCCCGATAGCGAGGCTTGCCGCTGCCCAGGCCGAGATAAAAAAGCCCAGGCCCAAGGGCAACCACCAGATAAAGATAAAGCTCATATAGTACACAGGAAACAACGAGCATAAAAAGGCCCTCCGGTTTTTTAACCGGAGGGCCTTTTTTTCATCCGCGGTGTTTATCCGCGGATTTCTGGCTATTACACACCATAAAGTATCTGAACGTGCACTACCTCGCTCGTGTCGGGGTTGCCTATTACGATTACCTGCTTATTAGCGGAAGCCAGGCTTGAGATGCTCTGGAGGTTA
>JACPGA010000204.1 GCA_016182705.1 Deltaproteobacteria bacterium | reverse complement strand
GTACCTCTAATTCTTTCGTTTCCTTCTCTACGAGGTCGAGCCTGTTGCCCTTGGTGAACTGCTCGATCGAGTCCTGCCTCTGCTTCACGAGGGACGAGACGACGGCGATGGTCTCCTCGTCGGTCAACTCCCGGTGGGCGTCGACTTCCTTGTACTTGATGGCGCTCATGAGCATGCGGACGGTCGAAAGCCGCTCCTTGTCGCCGGCCTTCATGGCAACGGCAATGTCCTTGTGGATGTCCTGTCTAAGGCTCACTTGAGGCTCCCTGTAATAGTACTTGGGGGGGGATGAATGGAACTCTCACCCTCCCCTCATTCCCCTCCCAATCGAGGGAGGGGAGGATCTTGAGATGCGAGATCCTTCGCTTATGCTCAGAATGACATACTTTTGAGCTTTTCTTAAAAAATTAATGGTGCGCACAGCGCACCCTACTCTTGCTGTCTTTTAACGAAAAATAGCGCCTTGAGATTGCTTCGTCGTTTCGCTCCTCGCAATGACAACAAAAAAATAAAAACCTATCAGAGTTATCAGGAATGCGAAAGGAGCTTAAGCGCTCTTTTTCAGCTCGATCAACACCAGCTTCACGACAGCCTTCAGGGTCTCGAAAACTCCCGCGCCCTCGGCCGCCACGGCCTCGAAGTCGGGCACGCCGTCAACATTCAAGACTTTTTTCAGCTCGGAGACCGGCACTACATTCGGCAGGTCCCTCTTGTTGTACTGAACCACATACGGCACCTCAGCGAGGTTATAGCCCTGCTCGTCGAGGTTGATGCGCATGTTGTCGAAGCTTTCCATGTTCGCGTCCATCCTCTCGACCTGAGAGTCGGCGACATAGACTATCCCGTCAACGCCCTTCAAAATGAGCTTTCTCGAAGCGTCGTAGAATATCTGACCGGGGACGGTATAGAGGTGGAATCTTGTCTTGAAGCCTTTTATATCGCCGAGCGAGAGCGGAAGGAAATCGAAAAAAAGCGTCCTCTCGGTCTCGGTGGCAAGGGTTATCATCTTACCCTTTGCCTCGGGCCTGGTTTTCCTGTAGATGTGCTGCAGGTTCGTGGTCTTGCCGCACAGGCCCGGACCGTAGTAGACGATCTTGCAGTTTATTTCCCTGGAGGAATAGTTAATGAAAGACATCTTGCGTCTGACTGCTCCGGCCGATTGGCGTTAGGACTCCCCGCCCCGGTTATCCGGCGCGGCTGCTGCAAGTGCTTTTGAGAGGCTTTATGTCCACGAATGAACGATTAATGGAAGAGCCTTTCTATATCGTCGTCGGTTATCTCCTTAAGGAGGCTTTCCTTGTCAGAGCCCTCATCCATCCTCGCGAGAAGCTTCTGTATGCTCTTGCCAAGTTCTTCGCTCGCCTTCTTGACCCTGAGCCTGACGAGCCCCAGCGAAGACCTCTTGTCGAATATGACGACAAGTATTACCCGCTGGCCCACGACCGAGATATGCAGGTTGTCCTTTTCGCCCTCGTGGAAAAGGATGGAGAACTCCTTTTCCCCGATGAGCTTGGCAAGCCCTCCGGTGGCGGCGATGTTGCCCGCGGTGAGAGAAGCCAGCGAGGTGGCGTCTATGTTGTGCGTATCACCGGTCGAGGATATGAGCTGTCCGTCCTTATCGACAAGATATACGCATTTGGCGTTTGTTTCCCTGAGTAGCTTATCAACTACCGCGGATATCTCGCGGTATTCCTCATCGAACATCACGAACGAACTCTGGGCCATCATTCCTTCCTTATGCTTATGCAGCCGGACAAGCCGGAAGCGCCCGTTACAGGCGCTTCCCGTCAAGGTCCAGCAGCCTCTGCCATTCCATGTCAACGCGCTTCTGGAACTCCTCAAGAAGATGAGCGTTCTCAGGCTTGAACAGGTGCTTGAACCTGCCCTGGGGCTTGAGCCATTCAGCAAGCGGCTTTTTCTCCTTGGGCTTGTAGGTAATCTTCAGGACCCCGTCCTCGATCTCGTAAAGGGGCCAGTAACATGTATCGACGGAAAGCTTTGCCCACTTGATTGAATCTTCCGATTTCGTGTACCAGCCGAGCGGGCAGGGCGACATGACGTTCATGAACGCCGGGCCGTTCACCTGCATGGCCTTCTCCGCCTTCTTCGACAGGTCAGACCAGTTGTGCGGGCTTGCCTGGGCCGCGTACGGGATGTTGTGGGCCGCGACTATCCTTGTGAGGTCTTTCCTCCACTGCTGCTTTCCGGGGATGACCTTGCCTGCCGGGGACGTAGTCGTGTTCGACAGCATGGGCGTGGCGCTCGAGCGCTGTATGCCGGTGTTCATGTACGCGCCGTTATCATAGCACACATACAGGAAGTTGTGGCCGCGCTCCAGCGCGCCTGACAGGGCCTGTATGCCTATGTCATAGGTGCCGCCGTCGCCGCCGAAGGCAACGAACTTCACATCTTTATCGCCGCCGGGCAGCCTGCCCTGCTTCTTTAAAGACCTGTAGGCGCTCTCGATACCGCTGATGGTAGCCGCGGCGTTCTCGAATGCCGAATGTATCCAGGGTATCCTCCACGCAGTGTAGGGATATATGGTGGTTCCGACCTCGAGACAACCTGTCGAGGTGGTCGCCACGACCGGGCCGTTCGCCGCGCGCAGGACAAGACGCACGATGGGCGGTATGCCGCACCCCGCGCACAGCCTGTGGCCGCCCGATAAGAGCTCCTGCTGTTTTGAAAGTTCCTTGAGAGTAGCCATTATTCTTTCTCTCCAAAAAACCCCGAAGGGTCTTATTTTCGTTTATGTTCCGGCCTTCGCCGTTATCCGTTTTTCACGGAACACGGCCTGGCCACGGTTTTTACAGCGTTATGTACTTGAGGAGCGTTTCTACCTTGCCTGTTTCAACTACGCGGGAAAGCTCCTCGAATACCGCGACAGCGTCCTTTACCTTGTAGTCCCTTCCGCCCAGGCCGTAGGTCCTGCCGAATATCTTCGGGCGCTGATCAAGGTCGTACAGGGCCGAGCGGACCTCGTTGAAGAGCGGGCCGCCAAAGGCGTTCATCGAATCAGCCCTGTCGAGAACCGCGACAGCCTTGACGTTCTTCAACGCTTCGACCATCTCCTGCCAGGGGAAAGGCCTGAAAAGCCTGGGCCTCAAGAGGCCGACCTTCTTGCCCTGCTTCCTGAGCTCGTCTATGGCGACCTTCGTGGTGCCAGCCGCGGAGTTCAGGATGACGATGGCGGTGTCCGCGTCCTCCAGCCTGTAGGTGTCGAACAGGCCGTACTCCCTGCCGAACCTCTTGCCGAAGTCCTTCATCACTTCAACGGCAGCGTCCTTGGCCCTCATCATGGCCTGTGACTGCTGGTACTTGAAGTCGATATAGGCATCCGGAAGCGTCATCGCGCCGTAAGTCACCGGATTGTCGGTGTCGAGCATGGGGTTTTCCGCCTTGTAGGCGCCTACGAAATCCTGTATCTCCTGGTCTTCCAGAAGGCTTATGTTCTCGATGGCGTGGCTCGTAATGAAGCCGTCAAAGCAGACCATCGCCGGAAGGCGCACTTTGGCGTGCTCGGCTATTCTCACTGCCATGAAAGTATTGTCGTAGGCTTCCTGCACGGTCTCGGCGTAAAGCTGTATCCAGCCGGAATCGCGCGCGCCCATCGAGTCAGAGTGGTCGCAATGGATGTTGATGGGGGCTGAAAGCGCCCTGTTGACATCTGCCAGCACGATAGGCAGCCTCATGCCGGAGGCTATGTAGAGCATCTCCCACATGAGGGCAAGGCCCTGGGACGAGGTCGCGGTCATGACCCTCGCGCCAGCGGCGGAAGCTCCTATGCAGGCGCTCATCGCAGAGTGCTCGCTCTCGACTGTTATAAGTTCGGTCGTGACTTCGCCGTCCGCGACATAGCTGGAGAAGTCCTCGACTATCGCTGTCGAAGGGGTTATGGGATAGGCCGGGAAGACATCCGGGTTTACCTGCTTCATCGCGTAAGCGACGGCTGCGTTGCCCGTAAGACCTACCTGGCCCTTTGTCGCTGTTATAGCCATGTTATTCAGCCTCCTCTACCATCTTTATGGCCTTGACCTTGTCAGGGCATTCAACGGCGCAGATGCCGCAGCCCTTGCAATGGTCAAGGTCGAAGCCCATCATCTTGCCGTCTTCGGCAATTACCGCCGAGTCGGGGCACATGACCCAGCAGATGAGGCAGTTGGTGCACTTGTCCTTGTTGACCACCGGACGGAGCTTTCTCCAGCCGCCGGTCGAGTACTCGTGAGCGGTGCCGCCTTTTGGTATTACCCCTCCAACGGGGAATTCCTTCTTTTCCATTTATATACTCCGTCCTTTCGGTCTGATTCGTTTGTTATTCGCCTTTGACTTCGCCGTAGCCCCTGTTCATGGCGGCAACGTTTCCTTCCAGGACCTTCTCGCTGAACTTCTTGGCGTAACCTTCCCTGAAGTTGTCGACAAGAGCGTCCAGGGTTATGAACTCGGTCGCCTTCGCGAGGGCGCCTAACAGCGGGGTATTCGGCATTACCCTGCCTATGGTCTCAAGGGATATGCCCGCCGCGTCAAGCGTGAAGACCTTGACGCCGCTCCTGCCTTCGAGCCCGAGTTCCTTCCTCATGTCCTTAGGGCTCTTGGGAGTATTCACGATGAAGACCGCGTTCTCCGGTGTGCCCTCGATAACATTGACAACGTTGATGAGCGTGGGGTCGGCTATGAGCACGTACCTGGGGTCCGACACCGCGCAATGGAGCCTTATGGGCTCTGAGGAAATTCTGTTAAAAGCCCTTACTGGCGCCCCCATCCTCTCGGGGCCGAACTCAGGAAAGGCCTGAACAAACTTGCCTGACCTCAAGGCCGCTTCTCCCAGGACCTTTGCCGCCGTGACAATGCCCTGCTGCGCCCTGCCGTGCCATCTTACTTCTATATAGTTCTCCATATCATCCCTCTGGGTTTATTTTCTGATTTTAACAGGCTGCTGAGCAACCTGTCTCTCGACAGGTTTAATCATCCTGCCAAAGTTCAGGGAGCGGCCCTAAACTTCCCTTCTCCCGTCGAGCGCCCTGCCAAGGGTCGCGCCGTCCATGCCGCTGTAGCCTCCCCCTCGGCATCGAAGCCGGTGGCGAGTATCAACTCCCTCACGCTCCCGGACTCCACCCTCCTGACAAGCTCTTTCATGCGCAGGTCGTCAGGGCCTACGCCCTTCAAGGGCGCGAGATTGCCGTGAAGTATGTGATAAGTGCCTCTGTATCCGCCCATTGATTCGATGGCGGTCATGTCCTTGTAATCAGAGACCACGCAGACCGTATCAGCGTCCCTGCCCGCGTCATTGCATATCCTGCACGGGTCGGTATCAGAAAAGGTCATGCATACCGAACAGAGCGAGACCTTTTCCTTGACAGTCGCTATCGCGTCGGCAAGCGTCGCGACATAATCCCTGTCGGCGTTCAATACGAAAAGAGCGAGCCTGGTGGCCGACTTCTCGCCTATGCCCGGGAGCCTTGATATGGCCTTTATTAAATTATTTATTGGCTCCGCGTACTGCATTTTAATCCATTTTCTAATCCGGCAGAGCCGGGGGTTTTACAAACAATCAACCATGGCCCTTTCGGGCCGGTAGATGCCTGACGGGTTTTTCAGGGGGTCAGAACAGGCCGCTTGGAAGGCCGAGTCCGGCGGTAAGCTTCGACATCTCTTCCTGAACCATCTGCTTGCTTCTCCTGATGCCCTCGTTCACCGCGGCCACGACAAGGTCCTGAAGCATATCGACGTCCTTCGGGTCCGCTACAGCCGGGTCTATCTTGATTGATACGAGCTCCTGGCCGCCGTTCACAGTTGCCGTTACCATGCCGCCGCCGCTTGAGGCCTCTATTGTCTTTGAGGCAAGCTGTTTTTGCATCTCGCCCATTTTTTCCTGCATCTTCTGGGCTTGCCTCATGAGATTGCCAAGGTTCTTAGACATTAGTCCTCCTCCGGTCCTCTATGATCCTCCCGCCGAGGATGCGAAGCGCATCCATCAGGACTGGGTCTGCTTCCTTCTTTGGGGCCCCGGCCTGGGCCGCCCCGTTTCCGTTTATCCTCGCGCTAACAGGCCTGCCGTAAAAATCCCTCAGGCACGCTTCAAGAGCAGCCCTCAACACCGTAAGTTTCGCTCCGGCCCGAGCGGCAACCGTGATATTCACAAAGGCGTCTTCTGCCTCGACTGTCGCGCCCTTCAAAAGCTCAAAAAGCTCTTTGTTCCTTTTGTCGACAAACTCTAAAAGCCCGTTCTCCGGGCCTGTTTTCGCGGGTTGTGCTTCTTTTACAGCCTCGACCTCGACTACAGCCTCGGCCTGGATTTGTTCCATTACAGCCGGTGCTGGCGCGGCTTTCTGGCTCACGGCTGGCTCGGCGTCCCTTTTCCATGGAACCGCTGAAGGCCTGACATTTGCCGAAGGTGCCTGCGCCGGCGGGGTCTTGACCTGTCCGCCTGTGCCGCCGCCCGGACCAGCCTTCGAAGCAAGCCCTTCAAGCCTGGCGACAAGCTCGCCAAGAGGCTCCAGCTCGTCAAAGTGGGCCGCCTTCAAAAGGGTCATCTCAAGGGCATACCTCGGATGAGCCGACCTTGAAACGTCCTCATAGCCTTTGGAAAGGATGCTGAAAAGCATATGGAGCCTTTCGGCCCCAACTCGCGAACTTATCTCCGAGAGCCGCTCAAGCTCGCTGTCAGGAAGGTCCAGCAGCGAGGCGTCCGCCGTCACCTTCATCACAGCCAGATCCCTTAAATGCTCAAGCAGGTCGCTTGTGGCCCTCTTTAAATCATACCCAAATTCATATATCTTTTCAACAATATTCAGGCATGCCTTGGGGTCTTTCCCGACTACCGCTTCCGATATCTCGAAGAGTATCGAACGGTCCATAAGCCCCAGCGCCTCGGCCACATGGGCGGCCTTCAAGTCCCCGCCAGCGAAGGCCAAAACCTGTTCAAGGAGGCTCTGCGAATCACGCAGGCTTCCGTCCGCCTCCCTTGCCAGCACAAAGAGCGCCTGGTCCTCGAACGGTATGCCTTCTTTCGTGGCTATCTTCTTTAAGTGGGCCTGGATGTCCCTGAACGGGATGCGCTTGAAATCGAAACGCTGGCACCTGGAAAG
>JACPGA010000175.1 GCA_016182705.1 Deltaproteobacteria bacterium | reverse complement strand
TTGAAGTTATCCCTGGTGTTACAGCAGGTGTAGCCGCTGCTGCGTATGCAGGCATACCGCTTACGCACAGGGACCTCGCCTCGTCGGTCACCTTCATAACAGGCCAGGAAAATCCGCTTAAAGAGCGGCCCAACATAGCGTGGGACAAGATATCTGTCGGCAGAGGGACCCTTGTCTTCCTTATGGGCTGGAAGAACCTCGCCTTCATAACCGGGAAGCTCCTTGAAAACGGCTGGCCTTCATCTACCCCAGTGGCCCTTGTACGCTGGGGCACGCTTACAATGCAGGTCTTCCTGACGGGCAGGCTCGACAACATAGTGGAGCTTGCCAGGGAAAAAGGGCTCAAGCCGCCGGTCATAACGGTCGTCGGCGATGTAGTGAGCCTGCGCGAAAAGCTCAACTGGTTTGAAACCAAGCCGCTTTTCGGCAAGAGGGTGCTCGTCACACGGGCTCTGGAACAGGCCGGGGACTTCACAAGGGTACTGGAGGCGCACGGGGCAGAGCCGATTGCGTTCCCGACGATAAAGACTACCGCGCCGCCATCATGGAAGGAGCTGGACAAGGCCATAAAAAAGCTCTCCAGCTATGACTGGGCCATCTTCACAAGCGTAAACGGCGTTAAATACTTCTTCGACAGGCTCTATAAGCTCGGATACGACATAAGGGAACTGAAGGGCGTGAAGATATGCGCCATTGGCCCGATGACGGCAAAAGCAGTCACGAAACTGGGCATAAAAGTAGACCTCATGCCCAAAGAGTTCAAGGCCGAAGGCGTTCTTGAGGCTTTTGGAAAGAGGAAGATACGGGGCAAGAAGTTCCTCCTTGCCAGGGCCATGGTAGCAAGGGAGATACTGCCGGAAGAGATAAAGCGGTGTGGGGGCAAAATAGATGTCCCCCCGGCCTACAGGACGGTAAAGCCCTCGAAAGAAGCAGGAGAACTCAGAGAGCTTCTCCTCGAAGGCGGCGTGGACATTGTAACCTTTACCTCAGCCTCGACAGTCAAGAACTTCGTGTCCATGTTCAAAAAGAAAGAGCTGCCCGAACTTCTGAAAGGGTGTACCATAGCCGCAATCGGCCCGATTACCGCCGATACGGCTAAAGGGTTCGGGATAAAAGTCGATATTATGCCGAAGGACTACACAATTTCTTGTTTAACCGAGGCGATGGCAGAGTATTTCAAGGGCGCCTCTAAAAATTAGCTATTTTTTCCGAGGTCGAGGAAGGGTGGAAGTAAAAAGCGGAGCATATATGACAATATGTGAGCATTTTTACTTCCGCCCTGACAAAGAGATCGGGAAAAAGAGCAATTTTGCAAACAAAAACCGCAGAGGTCAAAGATGAGCAACTTCCCTATTTACAGGCCTAGAAGGCTCCGTGCGAACGAGACGATAAGGAGGATGGTGCGGGAGAACAACCTTACGCCCGCTGATTTCATCCTTCCCCTGTTCGTGACTTACGGCAAGAACATAAAGAACGAGATAAAATCCATGCCCGGGCAGTTCCAGCTCTCGGTGGACAACATAAAAAAGGAAGCCCGGGAAATAAAAGCCCTCGGCATACCGGCCGTCATCCTCTTCGGCATACCCGAGCACAAGGACGAAGAGGGTACGAGCGCGTTTGACCCCCACGGCCCGGTGCAGGAGGCCATAAAGGCCATAAAGGACAAAAACCCGGACCTCATGGTCATAACCGACGTCTGCATGTGCGAATATACTTCGCATGGCCATTGTGGTATCATAAAAAACAAGGATGTGGACAACGACGCCACCCTCGAACTCCTATGCAATGAGGCCATCTCCCATGCCGAGGCCGGGGCCGATATGGTCGCCCCGTCCGACATGATGGACGGCAGGGTCGGCGCCATAAGGGACGCTCTTGACGAGAACAACTTCCCGAACATCCCCATAATGGCCTACTCCGCCAAATATGCCAGCGCCTTCTACGGCCCGTTCAGGGACGCGGCCGAGTCGACCCCCAAGTTCGGCGACAGGAGAAGCTACCAGATGGACGCGGGCAACTCGGACGAAGCCTTGCGCGAGGTAGCGCTCGACATCGAGGAAGGTGCCGACATAGTCATGGTCAAGCCCGCCCTCCCCTACCTCGACATCATCAGAAGAATAAAAGACCAGTTCGGCTACCCTGTTGCCGCCTACAACGTGAGCGGCGAGTATTCGATGATAAAAGCGGCTGAAAAAATGGGATGGATGGACGGCGAGCGGGCGATGATGGAATCGCTCCTGTCGATAAAACGAGCCGGGGCCGATATGATATTGACCTACTTCGCGAAAGACGCGGCGAAGGTTCTGAGATAAAGGTGCCTCTAAAAATTAGATATTTTTTCCGAGGTCGAGGAAGGGTGGAAATAAAAAGCGCAGCATATATGATAATATGTGAGCATTTTTAATTCCGCCCTGACAAAGAGATCGGGAAAAAGAGCAATTTTCAACCTAACAAACTGACCAACAAAGGAGTCTTTATATGTCCATGCACGGCGGAATGCCTAAAGGCCACCCCCATGAGGTGCCCGGTATGAAAGGCCACGGACAAGGCCACCCCGGCCACCCAGGACACGGCGGCGGCGGACCTGATAAAAGCGGCGGGAGAAAGTGGCTTCCCAAGCTCATCGCCTGGGAACTCACGAGAAGCTGCAACCTCGACTGCATACACTGCAGGGCGGCCGCGAGGTTCGGCCCCTATCCCAACGAGCTTACTACCGAGGAATGCTTCAAGTTTCTCGACGACGTGGCGTCATTTTCCAACCCCATAATGATCATGACCGGCGGCGAGCCCATGCTCCGCGACGACATATGGGACATAGCCAAGTACGGCACCAAGCTGGGCCTTCGCATGGTCATGGCCCCGTGCGGCTTCCTCGTGACAGAGGAAACGGCGCAGAAGATGATCGATTCGGGCATACAGAGGGTGAGCTTTTCCATAGACGGCGCGACCGCCGAGAGCCACGATAACTTCAGGCGCGTACAGGGCGCGTTCGCCAGCGTCATGCAGGCCATAGAGAGCGTCAAGAAGGTCGGCCTGCCTTTCCAGGTGAACACGACCATAACAAAGCACAACCTTGCCGAGCTGCCCAAGATACTCGAACTCGTCATCTCGCTCGGCGCCGTGGCCCACCATCCGTTCCTCCTCGTGCCGACCGGAAGGGGCGCGCAGCTGAAAGACCAGGAGATATCTCCTGAAGAGTACGAGAAGTCGCTTTCATGGTTCCACGAGATGAGGGACAAGGTGC
>JACPGA010000174.1 GCA_016182705.1 Deltaproteobacteria bacterium | reverse complement strand
TCCATTCAAGAAACAGGACAGCCGCCGCGTTGCGGCCCGCTTCCATGAACGCAACCTCGACGCACGACACAAAAAGGGGGGAAGACGCGCGGGCCAGGATAAACGTCCTTTCCGAGCTGCCCGGCGAATGGGAACGACACCTGAAGAAATGGAGCTCGCTCAACAGAAAAAGGCGCGGCAAGGCAAAAGCAATCCCTGACAGGAACGACGAGTACTACTTTTACCAGTCGCTCCTGGGCTCGTTCCCGTTTTTGCGCGGCGAGCTTGCTTCTTTTACAGGCCGCATGCGCGAACACATGATAAAGGCGGTGCGGGAGGCCAAGATACACACGGCGTGGCTCAAGCCTGACAAAGAGTATGAAGACGCGTTTATAAGGTTCATGGAAGGGTGCCTCGACGAGACAAAGCCAAACCCATTCCTCGATTCGTTCATGCCGTTCCAGAAAAAGGCCGCCTGGTACGGGATGATGAACTCGCTTTCCCAGACCCTCCTGAAGATAACCTGTCCGGGAGTGCCGGACTTTTATCAGGGCACAGAGCTGTGGGACTTCAGCATGGTCGACCCTGACAACAGGCGACCAGTTGATTTCAGCGTAAGAAAAACGATGCTGGATGACATCTCGGCAAGGGCGGCTTCCAGCACTGAAGAGCTCATCGCTGAACTCCTCAAAAGCCCGGAGGACGGCCGGATAAAACTCTATCTGGTATACATGGCCTTGAACGAAAGGAAAAAACGAAGCGCTCTCTTCAATGCCTCACCGTACATGCCGCTTGAATGCGAAGGAGACTGTTCAAGAAACCTCGTGGCGTTTGCCAGGGTGGGAGAAGGTGAAGCGGCTATCACCATAGCGCCAAGGTTTTTTACGTCGGTCGTGCGTGAAGGCGAGTACGCGATGGGAGAAAAGTGGGGTGACACAACTATCAATCTGCCTGAAACGCTTCATGGATATGCATGGAAAAACGCGTTCACCGGGAAGAGTATTCCGCAAGGCAAAGAGATAAAGGCAGGGGCAGCCCTCGACTCCTTTCCGGTTGCCTTCTTTGTAAGTACCGGGCCTGCTACGGGCTGAACAACAGGACAGGTTCAGGCTTTCATGCCTTTGCCTTCCCGGCAAGTACGGTCAGAAGCGCGGCCCCGAACAAGATAGTCAGGAGGCCCAGCAGCAACAACAGCAACGGGTATTCATACATAAGATTTCATCCGGCTTCGGTTATTGAAAAAATGCTTCGAGAGGTAATTTTAATTCCTCTTCTGAGTTTGTCAACAAAGCAAAGCTGTTTTTAACCGCAGCTGGGGCGCTGATGGGAAAAGCTCGGGACAACGGGAAAGAAGAGCAAAGGTGGCGCGCCCTCGGCAGGATGCAGGAGTTCCTCGAGGTCCCGATGATAATCCTCGGCCTTGTCTGGGTAGCTCTCCTGTTTTTAGAGCTTTACGCAGGCCTTTCCCCTTTGCTGGTAAAGCTGAGTCTGGCCATTTGGGTCGTCTTTGCCATGGATTTCCTGTTTGAGATCGCGATAGCTCCATCAAGAACCCGTTATCTGAAAACAAACGTCCTTACAGCCTTGTCTCTCATCGCGCCTGCGTTCCGGGTGCTCAGGGCCGTAAAGCTGCTTCGGGCCGCGAAAGCAGCGCGCCTTGCCAGGGGCATAAGCCTTTTAAAGATCATCGGCTCCGCGAACAGGAGCATAGCGATCTTCAAACAGATCCTTACCCGGTGGGGCTTCGGCTATATAATCGCCCTGAGCGCGGTCATCACCCTTTTAGGCGCCGCCGGAATGTACGCGCTTGAAAAAGGGAACCCGGGCTTCGGGTCGTTTGGAGCTTCCCTGTGGTGGTCGGCTATGATACTCACGACCCTGGGTACCCAGTACTGGCCTGAAACGCCGGAAGGACGGCTCCTGTGCTTTCTTCTGGCACTGTACTCGTTTTCTGTCTTCGGCTATGTTACGGCTTACCTCGCGACCTTTCTTATCGGTTCGGACGAAAAAACGCGCATGAATTCAGAACTGAAAGACGAGCTGCGAAGATTAAGCGAAGAGGTAAAAAGGCTCGGCAAAAACAGCGGCTGAGAGAGACTAAAAGAAGGCCGTCCTGCTTCTCAGATATTTCATGTACCTGTAAACAGCCCTCGGGCTGAACTCCCATAAGCGTCTTTGCGCCCTCACCTCTCCCGTGCCCAGCTCTTGCATCGCTTTAATTGCCAGAGAAGTCCACATGCGCCCGGGCAAACCCCAGTCAAAATGTTGATAGAATAGGCGGCCTTCTTGCGGCGGATTGGAGAAATCATAGGCAGGAGCCTTCCTGAACCTCTCAACGCCTATGGGGAAGTTTTTAAGGGCGCCCTTCTGCGTCCTGTAGCATGAGAACATCTCCTCCTTGAACACGCGCTCTTCCCCGGAAAGCTCAACGCAGACTTCAGCTGATCTTGAAGGCAGAAAGCGCGATGTGACCATCCTGGCGCCCTCGCCATGATATGAGGTGAACTCTTGTATGACAGGCGGTGTTTTGCCTTCTCTCAAGATGAGCGCGCAAGCGGCGGCGACAGCAAAAGCGGCTGAGTCGTGGTCAGGGTGGCCGCCTTCATACGGGTGAGTGATAACTACGGCAGGGCTGTGTCTGGCGATTATCTCTTTTACGCCGTGAGTTATGGCAGGCAGATTGTATGCGGCGTCGAGGTCAGGCACATCGAGCGTGGTAAGGTCCATCGGCTGACAGGGCATCCGGCTCAAAGCC
>JACPGA010000023.1 GCA_016182705.1 Deltaproteobacteria bacterium | reverse complement strand
GGAAGGGTACCTGCGCTGGGATTCACTCGGCGAGTTCCTCGCTCTCGGAGTCTCCCTTGAGCACATGGCCGCGTCCTTCAAGAACGCAAAGGCCCAGGTGCTGGCCGACACGCTCGACCAGGCGAACAGCAAGATACTCGACAATAACAGGACGCCGGCCCGCAAGGTAGGCGAGCTCGACAACAGGGGCAGCCACTTCTACCTCGCCCTGTACTGGGCCCAGGCTCTGGCCGAGCAGACAAAGGACAAGGAACTGCAGGCGAAGTTCACCAAGGCAGCCAAAGAGCTTGCCGAAAACGAAGCGAAGATAAACGCGGAGCTCATCGCCGCGCAGGGCAAGCCCCAGGACATCGGCGGCTACTTCCGCCCGGACTTTGCCAAGGCGTCCAAATCGATGCGCCCGAGCGCGACTCTGAACGCGATAATAGATTCGATCTGATTTTTTAAAAACTTCATTGACAAAGTCAGCCTCTAAAAAAACTTTAGAGGCTGACTATACAAAACTACGGAGGTAGTTATGCAGCTCACAGGCCTCTACTGGGGCCACAAGCTCCTGAGAAAGGTCGAATACCCGCACGCCGAGGTCCTCGGACCGGAAGCGAGCGTGGACCAGATAAAAGACCTTATCAAGAGATGCGGCCAGGTATTCATAAAGCCCATCTTCAAGGGCGGCGTCGGCAAGAAGGGAAAGTCTGGCCTCATAGGCAGGGCCAAGGATCTTCCGCACGCGCTCGCGGAGAAGGAGCGGCTTTACTTCATCGAGCATAAGTTCGGCAACAGCTCTGCCAAGGCCGACGGCGTCACCTTCGAAGGCGGCGTGCCCGCTGAGCACGAAGTGTATTTCTCGATAACTGACTCGACCCTTTACAGGGCCCCGATGATGACCATAACCCATCACGGCGGAATGGACATCGAGGAGCTCCCCAAGGACAAGATAAAGGAGATCCCTTTTGACCCGTTGACGGGCCTAAAGAGCTTCCACATATCCAACGCACTGACCGAGCTCGGCGCTCCCCCGGAGATAATAAGCCCTCTGGTGCAGAACCTGCCCAAGCTCTGGACGCTTTACAACAATTATGGTCTCAGCACACTTGAGCTCAACCCCATCAGGATGATGCCTGATGCCAAGGGAAGGCTCGTTCCTGTTGCCTGCGACTTCAAGTGCTCTTTTGATATCGACAACCCGGCGTGGAAGAGGCTTGACCTTCCGGCGCACCTGTTTGCCTCGGATTATTCCGAGTTCGAGCAGGAGATAAACCAGCTCAGGACCTACCAGGGCCAGAGCGACGTGTTCGTCATGAACCCCAAGGGCACCATCACCGCACCGACTTTCGGCGGCGGCGCCAACGCCCTTGTGACGGAGCTTCTCGGCGAGAGGGCCACGATATCCTCTGACTTCGGCGGCAACCCTCCCTACGAGAAGATGTTCCAGATATCGAGGATATGCTTCAAGTACTGGATAAGGCAGTCGAACGTCCTGTTCATCATCGGCGGCAAGGCGAACAACACCGACATATACGAGACCTTCAGGGCCATGGCCGACGCGCTTCGTGACCACTTCAATAAGTACGGCCCGACCCCGCTGTTCGTCGTCATCGGCAGGGGAGGCCCGAACCTCATACGCGGCATGGCCTACATGAGGGATACGCTGGAAAACCTCAAGCTCCCGTACAGGATATTCGGCCACGACAGCGCCATGAGCGAGGTCGTTAACTATGCCCTCAACATCGACATGTGGATGGAAAAGGACGGCAGGAAACAGGTAGCCGAAAGCCTCGGCCTCAGCCTCGGAGCTTCAAACACGAAGCAGGCCGCTGGCGTGTAGCCAGGGGACACACAAAAAACAACAAGGTGAATCGATATGCATAAGGAAGGCGTAAAAAAATTCCCTTACTATGTCGGCGTCAACTCCCTGGCCCAGATAGCCACAAGGGAAGACAGGGTGTGCGTCCTCAACATACTCGGAAACGAGAGCCGCACGGTTACCCCGGTAAGCCACATCTATTCCGGCGGCAACATCGTGTTCGGCACGATGCCCGGAAGGTCGGGGCAGGCGCTTGATACCAAAATTGGCAAAATACCGGTCTTCAACTCCGTCAAGGAAGGCTTGAAAGCCGGCCTTAAGTTCAACACCGCCGTGGTATACCTTCCGCCTTCAGGCGTGAAGGATGGAGTAGCCGAAGCGGTAAAGCACAACCCGGGCCTCAAGAAGGTCATCATCCTCACTGAAAAAATCTCAGCGTCTGACGCGAGGATAATCAGGGCCATCTGCCAGACCAACGGCATAGACGTCTTCGGCGGAAACTGCCTCGGCGTGGCCGACGCCTGGAACCAGGTGAGGATAGGCGGCGCGCTCGGCGGCAACAAGCCGGAAGAGTCGCTCGTACAGGGCTCCATAGCCCTGTTCTCGAACTCAGGCAACTTCACCACGACCATGGCCGTCTACCTCCTTACCAAAGGCTGGGGCACGACGACCTCGATATCCAGCGGTAAAGATGTGTACATACACTACGGTCCCAGGGAGTTCTTCCACGCCCTCGATAACGACGACAGGTCAAAAGGCGCTATCATTTATGTGGAGCCGGGCGGGTACTACGAGCACGAACTCGAGATAAACAAGCCCACAGTCGCTTGCGTTGTCGGGCGCTGGAAGGCGAGGCTCACGAAAGCCTGCGGACACGCGGGAAGCCTCGCGGGCTCAGGCGACGACGCAAACGCCAAAGAAAAGTGGTTCATGGACTACTTCGGCGTCAATGACATCTACACTCCGGGCAAACCTGTATTCTCGAAAAAGGGCGCGGTCGTCACCAACATAGCTCACATACCGGAAGCGCTGTCGAAGGTCATGGAATTGAACGGCGTGAAGCCCGACTTCGCGCCCAAGGGCGACCTTTCGCTCAAGTGCTGGTTTGGGAGCAACTCGACCATCCAGGTCCCCAAAGAACTGGACATGACGCCGGTCAAGGCCGAGAGCCCCTATGACGAGCAGATAGAGCACATCAACAAGCAGATTGGCGCGCAGTTCCCGAGACAGTCGATGAAGGACGCTTCGGCGGCCTCGATGATGGACCCGGTAACGCAGGTAACGAAGGTCCACAACACTTCCATACTCGATTGCTCGAAGAAGTCTCTCGAAGAGAACCTCGTCTTCTCGCTCTTGAAGAGGTACCCGGACGAGTACGGCAAGAACCTCGCTAACGCGGCCTTTAACGCGTACCTGAACCAGCACGGCGAACCGGCAAACATAGCGGCAGATGCGGCAAGGGAAGCTGAAAGCTCGCCGAACAGCGTACTTTCCGCTGCCATATCGATAATAGGCAAAGGCAAGGTGAGGGCGGCTCTCGATGCCTCGAACCTCCTCATGGATACTTTCCAGACTTCCGGCCTTCAGAGCGCGACCGACAAGTTCGATTACTCGGCCCTCCTCAAGGGGCTGTCCGCGGACGCGAAAAAGTCGCTCGCGGCAGGCAAGGACGATTCAACGGCCAGGACGCTCCTCAGCAGGGTCGACGGCCTCGGCAAGAAGTCTGTCTTCATCGAGTTTGTGAAGGAAGCCTCAGGAGGCAGCCCCTCTACTGACGCTCTCCTGGCCGCTATCTGGGCTACGCTTGGCTGGGAGCCCCTCATCAAGAGGAGCATCTCCAAGATAACACTCACGGCCCTGCCGTGGTATTCAAGGATATTCTCCTCGTTCGTCGGGTGCAGCGTTCCTGCCTCAAGGCAGACAAAAGACAGCTTCTGCGGCGTGAAGAACGACGAGCTGGTCTCAAGCTGGTCTTTCACCGACGCGGCCTTCCTGGCCCTTATCGGAAGGAAGCCCAACGAGAAAGAGCGCTTCGAGTTCTCAATGCTTCTTGGTCTCATCATCTCGAACGGCCCGGGTACCATCTCCGCGCAGGGCTCCAAGGGCGCGGTAAGCTCTGACGGCCCTGAAGACCCGGCAAGGGTGCAGATAAACAAGGCGTTCGTCGGCTTCCTTACGCACACGGGCTTCGCGCACGGCGGAAACGGCTTCGAGGCGATAGCGTTCCTAATAGACAGGTTCAAGGGTAAAGGCCTTACCGACCCGTCAAGCAAGGCGCACGGCATCGACCTCAAGGCCATTGCCAACGAGTACGCGAAGGGGTACGCCAAGTATAAGGCAGACCAGAAGGCGCTCGGAAATATCGAGTACATAAAGATACCCTGCGTAAACCACCCGGTCTTCAAGGGCAAGGAAGTGAACTACGATCCCAGGGAAAGGTTCGTGGCGGCCCTGTTCGAAGAGAAGGGCATATACAACGTATTCCTCGACTTCTACCACGGCCTCGTAAAGTCGCTCTTCGAGAACAAGGTCTCAAGCAACGTCTACTGCGTCAACGTGGACGCGGTCATCGCCGTGATCCTCCTGAAGATAGTCTGGGAGGCGTTCAACTCCGGCAAGATGGCGGACAGGGAAGTAGAGTCCGCGGCCTTCACCACCTTCCTCTTCGGAAGGATGATAGGCTGCGCCGCTGAAATAGACGACCACATCAACAGGGGCCGCAACATGGACACCAGGACAGCGGCTTCCAAGTGCTCGTTCGTAGGTTAATCTAAAGCCGTTCCAAAGCCCGGCTTCGAAAGAGGCCGGGCTTTGCTTTATTCAGGCCAGGAATTTTCTCTTTTATTTCAATGTATTCTGCAATATAATCCCTGCAAGCACGTAAACGCCCTTCAGCTGTCGGATAATTACTCTGTAAACCCCCATCGGTCAAAACCATTGGCCATTCAGGTGGAAAAATGCCTGTAATCAAAAAGCTCCAGCCGCTCGGAGAGATACTCAAGCAAAAGGGAATCATCAACCAGGCCCAGCTTACGGAAGTCCTCGCGGTCGGGAAAAGGACCAACGAGAGAGTAGGCAAGGTGCTGGTCAACCTCGGGTACTGCACTGAAAAAGACATCTCGGACGGCCTCGGCGACCAGTACGGCATCCCATCTGTCATGCTCTCTTCCGTCATCATCGAACCTGACGTCCTGAAGCTCGTCCCTGAAGCGGTCGCGAAAAAGTACATGGTCATCCCGTTCTCTCTGGAGGGCGACACACTGAAGGCGGCCATGCTCGACCCCCTCGACGTCTTCGCCATAGACGAACTGAAAAAACTGACCAACCTGAATATCGAGCCTGTAGTCACGACCGAGACCGAGATAATGAAGTCACTCGGCCAGTACAGGGGCATGGGGTCGTCCCTTGAGGAGGCCGTCAGTAAAGTGCAGGCCCTCGGCGTTGAGCTTTTGAAGGGCGAAGACGAACTGCCTGAAAAGCTCGAGAAGATAGCAGGCGAGACCTCGATAGTGCAGCTCGTGAATCACATCCTTTCAAAGGCCGTGATGGACGGGGCTTCCGATATACACGTCGAGCCTGACGAAGACATCCTCCGGGTGCGCTCAAGGGTAGACGGCGTGCTGCAGGAGACCGTGACCCTGCCACTCAAGCTCCACGCGGCAGTCCTTTCGAGGATCAAGATATTAGGCGAGCTCGACATAGCCGAAAAAAGGCTTCCGCAGGACGGCCGTGTCGTCGTAAAGGTCGGCAGCCGCGACATTGATATCAGGCTTTCGACCCTCCCGACAATATTCGGCGAGAAGGCTGTAATGAGGCTTCTGGACAAGGGCTCCATGACGCTCGACATCGAACGCCTGACACCGCTGCCGGACACTCTGGACATACTGAAAAAGGTCGTAAAGAGGCCCTTCGGGATGATACTTCTTACCGGCCCGACCGGAAGCGGAAAGACTACCACCGCCTACACGCTTTTAAACCTCGTGAACACGCTCGAAAAAAACCTCGTCACAGTTGAAGACCCTGTGGAATATCACCTCAAGCGCGTGAACCAGGTGCAGGTAAACTCAAAGGTGGGCATCACCTTCGCGAGCGCGCTCAGGCACATACTGAGGCAGGACCCGGACATTGTGATGATAGGCGAGATAAGGGACAGGGAGACCGCCGAGATAGCCATACACGCGGCATTGACCGGACATCTCGTCATCTCTACCATACACACGAACGACGCGGCCGGGACCATTTCAAGGCTGCTTGACATGGGCATAGAGCCGTATCTCGTATCGTCGGCTGTCTCCTGCATAGTCGGGCAGAGGCTCATAAGGAAGCTCTGCAAGGCGTGCAGCGCGCCTTTTGACGCTGACCCGAAAATGCTCGAAGAGCTTGGCGTAAGGTTTCAGGGAAAAACGCCTCAGTTCTACAGGGGAGCGGGCTGTGCGTCATGCAAGGGGACCGGGCTCAAGGGCAGGGTCGGCATCTACGAGGTGCTTCTACTGGATGAAGAGATAAGGTCTCTCATCCTCGCGAAAGCGCCGGGCAACGCAGTGCTCGAAGCCGCCAGGAAAAAGGGCTTCAGGACTCTCCGCCACCAGGGCATACGCACCGCGCTGGCCGGACACACTACGATAGAAGAGGTGCTTCAGGCAACGCAGGTAATGGATTAAGGCCGGGTTATGCTGAAAGTATTTTATAAATCACAAACTCTTTCGTGTTGTCTGTCTTGTCTGATTGCGGCCGACGGCCACGGACACCATTAATATGCCTTCATTCCTCTACAGGGCAAGAGACAAGTATCGATGCGGCAAGCATGGACGAGATAGAGGCTTCCCTCGACAGGATGGGCCTCATCCCCATTAAAGTCATGCCCGGAAATGCCTCTTTCAAGCTCCCGGACCTCAAGCGCTATTTCGACAAGATACCGCCTCAGGAACTGATAATCTTCAGCCGCCAGCTCGCAACGCTTTTCGGCGCGGGCGTCCCTCTTACAAAAGCGCTGTTCACCCTCGAACGCCAGGCCTCGACAGAAGCCTTCAGAAAAATAATCAAGTCATTGCGTGAAGATATCGAAGCAGGCTCAGGGCTTGCGACCTCTATCAGAAAGCACCCTGCGGTTTTTTCGGAGCTGTACGCGAGCATGATAGAGGCGGGAGAAGCAGGCGGCATACTCGAAGAGGTATTGAAGAGGCTTGCCGCCATGCTCGAGAAGAACTCCGAGAACAGGGCCAAGATAAAGTCCGCGACCTTGTACCCGAAGATAGTCGTCGGCGGGCTTGCCATAGCGATAATCATCCTCATGAGTTTTGTCGTGCCCAGGTTCTCCCAGCTTTACAGCTCATTCAAGATAGAGCTGCCGCTTCCTACAAGGATGCTCATAGCCGTCTCGGATTTCGCTCAAATGTACTGGTACCTTTTTCTGGCCGGGGGTATAGCGTTTTACATCGCCTTGAAGAGCTTTTTGAGGACTGAGC
>JACPGA010000208.1 GCA_016182705.1 Deltaproteobacteria bacterium | reverse complement strand
AGGCCTTCCATCGGTAGCTTTTCCAATTGTGGGTCCTGCCATACGAAGGGGGCTGAAGGGAACTTTGATGAGGATTTCGTAAAGATCCCGAAGTAATAATAAAGCTGGTTCAGAATCAAAGCGCGCCCCGAAAGGGCGCGCTTTTTTTTATTTCTTTATCCCCAGTTTTCTGAGAACTGCGACTTTTACCCCCGAGCCTTCGAGCAGGGAAGCGAACTTTCCCGGGTCTTCTTTTTTTGTGAAAAAGGACGGATCTTTTGAGAAAAACATCTCTCCTGTGATTTTCGGCTCGCTCTCGTCAGCTGGCGTGTAATGGACCGGTATGAACAGGCGGGGATTCATCTCGCGTACAGCCTCGGCGATGTCCTTCATATCTATCGCGTAGGCGTTGTCTGCTATGGGCATTATTGCCACGTCGACCTTGCCGAGGCCGGACATCTCAGGTATCCTCGACGTGTCGCCGGAGAAATATATTCTCTGCCCCGAGAGCTCAATAAGGAAGCCGCAGCCTTCTCCCTTGATGTGAAAGCCTCGTTTCGTGTAAGCTTCGGTCCCGGTGATCATGGCCACGGCAAGCTCGATTGTCTGGCCGACCTTTACCGTCCGGACGCCCTTGATGTCCTGGGCGCAGTATTTTACATAGCTTTCGTGAAAGGCGGCCAATTTCGTCTTTTCGTTCCTGATGGGTGTTATGAACTCCGGCAGGCAGTGGTCAACGTGGTGATGGGTTATGAGTATCAGGTCTGCCTCTGGAGGGTTTTCATCAAGGATGACTGGGTCGGTGTACAGGACAGTCCCGGGGGCCAAGACCCTCACGCACGACTGGCCGAGCCATTCGTATTTTATTTTGTCCAGTGTAATGGAATCCATAAGCCCTCCTGCGGGGATTGATGAAATATATCAGAACCCACAGGCGAGTAAAATGATTTATGTTAGCAGGCCGCTGAAAAAACAGTTTGACTGAAAACCCCTTGATTTGAAAAAAGAAAGCGTGTTATCCATACCTTTCTCTAATCCGGTTTTAATGTTTCCAATGGAATAATCACGCAACCGGAGGATTGAACCATGCTGAAAAAAATCTTCGCCGCTCTTTTTATTGCAGTGCTTCTTCCGGCCATGGCCTCGGCCGGGTTGGTCAACAAGAAGGCCCCTGAATTCACGCTGAGCGGCCTTGACGGAAAAGCCGTCTCGCTCGGAGAATACAAGGGCAGGGTAGTGTTTCTCGATTTCTGGGCGAGCTGGTGCCCTCCCTGTAAAAAGGAGATGCCCGAGATAAACAGGCTCGCCGAAAAGTTTAAAGATTCGGATATGGCCGTCGTCGCCGTGAGCGTGGACAAGAAAAAAGAGCACGCAAGCTCGTTCATGTCGACCATTCCCGGGCTCTCAAAGAGGATCACTGTGCTCCATGACCCCGAATCAACAGTTGTTTCGTCGTACATGGCGCAGGCCATGCCGACCTCATACATAATCGACAGGGCAGGCGTTATAAGGTTCGTTCATTTCGGATACAGGGAAACAGACCCTGCCCAGTGGGTAAAAGAGATTGAAAGCCTTTTAAAAGGCAAATAAGGAGTTTTTTGATGAAGCCGTTACTGCTGGCGCTGGCTATCGTTTTAGGCGCCCTGACGATATCAGGTTGCGCGAGGGTCAAGCCCTGGGAAAGGGAGTACCTCGCCGACCCCATCATGCAGTTCGACGCCAATAAAGAAGAGAAGGCCGTGCGCGAGCACTTCCTCGGCACGAGGGAAGGAAGCTCCGGCAGCTTCGGCGTGAGCGGAGGCGGCTGTGGGTGCAATTAAAAAACTTTTCACTCTGGTCGCGATGTTTTTAACGTTGCCTGCAGCCGCGCTGGCCGAGGACTACGCCGCGGCCCAGGGGTATCTGCACAGCTTTAATAACGGAGTGTCGGTCTACTCAGGGGTTTTCGCCCTGAATAAGGATGTCTCGCTTAATACGACATTGTCTTTCAAGTACGCCATCGACCTGATAAACCCCGATGGTGAGGGTGGAGAAGATGATGACGACGATGAAGAAGATGGTGGCGGCGGCGGCGGGGGCAGCGTAGCGGCGGTCTCAGGTGCCTCCAGCGCCGTGAACGCTGGAAGCGACACAAGGCACGCGGTTACCCTGGGCGTCTCGCACAATTTCGACAACATCATAGCTGTTGAGGCCTATTATGACTACAGCTACGAGAAGGACTATTCGTCGAGTACGCCTACCATAACCTTGAAAAAAGAGCTGTTCGAGAAGAACACGACCCTTACCGCCGGGTATTCGAGGAACTCGGACACGATCAACGGCAAGTTCATGACGAATGAGGAAGACCGTACGACAGATAACTTCTTCATCGGACTGACACAGGTCCTCTCTCCAGTGACCGTGGCCCAGCTGGGGTACTCTCACAGCAGGTCTACTGGCCACCTCTCAGAGGGCATAAGGCTTGTGCCGCTGGGCGCGACCGACGCGGCCACATGCGTTGATTTGACAGTTGCCGGTTGCGTTGCGGAGGCCTTCCCTTCCGAGAGGAAGCGGGACGCGTATCTTATAGGGGTAAACCAGTACTTCACAAAAGGGCTCGGCGGGCTGCTTGACAGGTCGGCGGCGAAGCTCACTTTCCGTTATTATGACGACTCGTGGGATGTAAGCTCATGGATGGGAGAGGCCGAATTTTATAAATATCTGAACGAAAACCTCATAATGCGGCTCAATTACAGGTACTATACACAGTCCAGGGCCTTTTTCGTAAAGGACACCTATGAGGCAGGAGACCAGTTCAAGTCCTCTTCGCCGCAGATCGAGGAGAAGGATACAAACCTTGCCGGGCTCAAGCTCATCTATCTTCTCGCAGAGCCGGTTAAGACATGGAAGCTGGCGGTAAATTCTCTTGAAGGTAAATACGAGTATTACACCGAATCGACCGGGGTCAACGCGCATATTTTCATGGGAGGCCTGAGGTTCAGCTTCTGAAACTTTTTTTAATGAACAGCCGGGCCGGGGAGAACTTTCCCCGGCTTTTTCTTTTTGTATTCAAATAGTTGCAGCTCTAATAATCCCTTAATGTAAGGTTTAATATACTTGTATCGTATAATAAGCAGCTGATTGAAGCCATCCCGGGCGGGTTTGCACCCGCCTTTACCTTACCTGTATAAAACCCCTTTTACAAAATCCTTCCCGCTCCCCAGCCCGCCTTGAAGGGGAGGCCCACGGGCCTCCCCGCCTTTTTTTCAGGGCGATTAACAGTTGGGTCTGCCGGGGCTTCATTTGACGTCTTTTTTCTGATATCATTTTCCGAATGAAAAAGCTTATTTCCATCAACGCTGTCGCCTTCCCGGTATTATTTTTTCTGTTGTTTGTGTCAGCGGCAGAAGCTGAAATATTCAGGGAAAACACTTCTGTCATGGGCACGGCTCTTGAAATGACCGTGGACGCCGTTACCCAAGGCGAGGCCAGGGCCATCTTTTCTTCAGTCGAGCAGGAGATGAGGCGCATTGAAGAGCAGATGAGCGAATGGCAGGAGGCCTCGCCCATATCAGCTGTCAACAGGGCGGCAGGGCAAAAGCCGGTCAAGGTCCCGAAGGAGCTTTTCAAAGTCATCGCGGCAGCCGTGAAGGTCTCTGAAATATCAGGCGGAGCGTTTGACATCACATGGGCCTCCATGCGCGGGCTTTGGGACTTCAGACCCGGACAAGAAAGGGTGCCCGGTCCCGAAGAGGTCAAAGCCAGGCTTGGCTTTGTCGATTACAGGGATATCGTCCTCGACCCCGCTGAGTCGACCGTCTTTTTGAAGCGCAAAGGCATGGCAATAGGCCTCGGCGGGATTGCAAAGGGCTACGCCGTTGACAAGGCGATGGAACTGGTCTTGAAGTCCGGGGTCACGAACGCCATAATAAAGGCGGGCGGCGATATGCGGGTGCAGGGCAGCGGAGGCGGCGGGGCAGGGTGGGAGGTCGGCATACAGGACCCGAGGGACAAGAGGCGGCTCATGGCCAGGCTCACTCTTTCAAATGTTTCCATATCGACTTCCGGCGATTACGAGAGGTTTTTCGTCAAGGACGGCCGCCTGTATCATCATATAATGGACCCCAGGACCGGCTACCCGGCAAAGGAGGCGAGAAGCGTCACCGTAATAGGCCCGGACACCATGACGACCGACGCGCTTTCTACCGCCATCTTCGTGCTT
>JACPGA010000022.1 GCA_016182705.1 Deltaproteobacteria bacterium | reverse complement strand
TCTCGGTTCCACCATAAAGCTCATTGAATCTGGCCGCATATCAAGGGACGAATCCATTGTCGTGTGCGTGACCGGCAACGGCCTCAAGACCCAGGAGGCCCTGCAGGGCAAGATAAACCAGCCGACCATAATCAACGCAAGGCTTCAGGAGTTTGATGATCTGGTTAAAGCTGGCGGCAAGGAGTACGCTCTGAAAGGTTGAAAGGTATCTTGAAAATTGATCTTTTTCCCGATCTCTTCGTTGGGCGGAAATAAAAATGCTCACATATTGTCATATATGCTGCGCTTTTTATTTCCCCCCTGTCTCGACATCGGAAAAAATCTCTAATTTTACGGTACGCTTAAAACCATTTTCTGCTTCTATTTTCAGGCTTTCTTCTGGTATCATAGTACCAATTGGCCATTAATTCGGCAAAGCGCGTGAAGGGAGACATCGGTTTAAATGACAGACCATTTCATAGAAGACAAGACTACAAAGGTGACCGTAGCGGTCGACGGCACAGAGGCGCAGAAGTTCGATTTCAACGACCTGAAGTCCGGCGGCTTCATAAAGCAGAGGCAGAAGGACCTTTTTACCGTTCGCCTCAGGTGTCCGGGCGGCAGGCTTTCGACTGAAAAGCTCCTCGAGATATCGAAGATAGCCCACAAGTACAGCAAAAAGGGAGTGGTCCACTTTTCTTTCCGTCAGTCCCTTGAGATACTTTATGTCGACTACAAAGAGTTCAGCAACGTAGTTGCCGAGCTGGAGAAGATAGGCCAGAAGGTCGCTTCCTGCGGCCCGAGGGTGAGGGTGCCGACCGCCTGCGGCGGATGCGAGTACAACCCCAACGGACTGACCGACACGCAGAAGATGGCCGACATGGTCGACAAGACCTTCTTCGGCACGCCTACGCCGCACAAGTTCAAGACCTCTTTTTCCGGCTGTCCCATTGACTGCGCCAGGACAAAGGAGATGGACATGGGCTTCCAGGGCGTGGTCGACCCGACCTGGGAAGAAGAGTCCTGCACCGGCTGCACCATCTGCTCGGAAGCCTGCAAGGAAGACGCCATAGCCTCTGACCCGGACACCGGCAAGCCCATCTTCGACCCAGTGAAGTGCCTGTTCTGCGGTGACTGCATAAGGGCCTGCCCGACAGAGGCGTGGAAGCCGAAGAGGTATGGCCATATCGTGAGAATAGGCGGCAAGCATGGCCGTCATCCGATGGAAGCCGTTGAGGTATGCAGCTTCCTGCCTGACGAGAAGGTACCTGACGCCATAAAGATGACTATCGACTGGTACAACGCCAACGGCAAGAGGGGCGAGCGGATAGGGAACGCGCTCAAGAGGGTCGGCCTTGATAATTACCTGAAGCACATGGAGCCGGTTTTCCAGAACACAGCCAAGGCCGGCGCATAAGGAGCCCTATGAGCGACTCAAGTATAGACTTAAGAGGGGTCATGTGCCCCATAAACTTCGTTAAGACGAAGCTTAAGCTCGAAGCCATGAACCCCGGCGAGATACTCGAGGTCATACTCGACTCCGGCGACCCGATACAGAACGTGCCCAAGTCAATAAAGGAAGAGGGGCACAAGATAGTCGAAGTGAAGAAAGAAGGCGATTTCTTTAGACTTAAAGTTCAAAGAAGCTAAAAGAAACTTATTGATAAAGAATTATATACAGGAGGATTTTGAAGCATGTCTATAAAGGTCAGAATACCGACCCCGCTCAGAAAGCTTACGAACGGCTCTGACGAGGTAACGGCAGCAGGCAAGAATGTAGCGGAGATAATCGAAGACCTCGAGAAGACCTATCCCGGCCTCAAGGAGAGGATCTGCGAAGGGGACGGCAAGCTCCGCAGGTTCGTCAACATCTACCTGAACGACGAGGACATGGAGGCGCAGCTTGAAGAAAAGGGTGTATCTCACCTATCCGAAGGAACAGGTCAAGGAACCGCTCCTTTACCAGGTAGGGAAGAACTTCGCGGTCGTGACCAATATCAGGCAGGCGAGCGTATCTGACAAGCTGGGCCTCGTGGCTCTCGAGCTTGACGGCGAGCCTGAGGAGATCGAGAAGGCGATACAGTTCCTCGTAGAAAAGGGCGTAAAGGTCGAGCCCATAGAACTCGACATAATCGAGTAACCCCTGTTTTTTTCCTGCCTATCGGGCGTTCTCGGGGAGTTTTCCGGCCCGTACGCGAGAGTGAAAACGACTGTTTTTTCAGGGAAAAACCCCGGCCTATTGTGCCGGGTTTTTTTTCGTTTACGTTGCTTTTTTTGAGCTCTAAATATCTTGACAAGGCTACTAAGGTATTATAAACTTGATAAGCTTAGTAAGGTATTTTTCCGGTTCAGGCAGCGCCGTTCCAATTCCGGTAAAGTTCACCCCCCGTGGGGAGGTATGATTATATGAGAGGACAGAGGCTGCTTGAAACCCAGCCAGCAAGACAGTACTCGATGGCAAAGAGCTATGTAATAGATCTGGTCGGAAATACTCCGCTCGTAAGGATCAACAGCATAACAAAAGACCTTCCTCCCGAGGTAGAGGTCTACGCCAAGCTCGAGGGCTATAACCCCGGAGGCTCGGTCAAGGACAGGGCCGCCCTCAGCATGATACTCGACGCCGAGGCGAGCGGCAGGCTGACCCGTGACAAGATCATTCTCGATTCGACTTCAGGGAACACGGGAATAGCCTACGCGTGGATAGGCACTGTGAAGGGCTACCAGGTTGAGTTGGTAGTACCTGCCAACGTAAGCGAAGAGAGAAAGAAGATACTCCATGCCTTCGGCGCGCACGTCATTTATTCAAACCCTCTCGAAGGCTCTGACGGCGCCATAAGGCTCGCGTGGAAGCTGTACGTTGAAAACCCCGAAAAATACTGCAAGCTCGACCAGTACAATAACCCGTCCAACCCGCTTGCCCATTTCAACGGCACCGGGGCGGAGATAATAGAGCAGACCGAAGGCCGCGTTACTCACTTTGTCGCCTCCATCGGCACCGGCGGCACCATAATGGGCACCGGCAGAAGGCTCAAGGAATTCAACCCCGAGATACAGGTACAGGCTGTCGAGCCGGCCACGGCCTTTCACGGCCTTGAAGGGTTGAAGCACATGGCCTCTTCCATAGTACCCGGCATCTACCATGAGGAAGACCTCGATGAGAAGATACCGGCCCCCACGGAAGAGTCTTACGTGATGGCCAAGAGGCTCGCAAGGGAAGAGGGCCTTCTTGTCGGCCAGTCTTCCGGCGCTGCCATGTGGGGAGCGCTTGAAGTCGCCAAGAAGCTCAAGAAGGGTGTAGTGGTTGTCATATTCACGGACGGCGGAGACAAGTATCTTTCGACGCGTTTGTGGGAAATAGAATCAGGCAGCTGAAAACCCATAGCGAGCGTAAGCGAGCGAATAGAAAAACGATATTTTCCTCAGGTTTCGAAGCTCACTGCGGCTTACCGCAGAGAGCTTCAAAAAGCTCCATCTGCTTCGTTGTCAGCGTCGCTCGTAATTGCGGCGTACAAGAAGAGTACGCCTCATTTCTCG
>JACPGA010000172.1 GCA_016182705.1 Deltaproteobacteria bacterium | reverse complement strand
ATACCTTGAAGGCGATTATCTGGACGGTAATCGTAGTGCCGATGTCCGCGCCGAGGATAACGCCCATCGTCTGAGTGAGGCCCATGAGCCCGGCGCCAACGAAGCCGACAAGCATGACGGCAGTGGCAGAAGAGCTCTGCAGGAGCGCTGTTATGGCCGCGCCGACGCCGACGCCCTTGAGGCGGTTGTCGGTCGCGGTCAGCAGGAAGTTCCTGAGCTTTGCCCCGGCTGCCCGCTGCAATCCTTCACCGGCGAGCTTCATGCCGAAAAGGATGAGCATGGTCCCGCCGAAAAGGCTCAGTATGGAAAGTGTCGTTGTCATGGCTTAAGGTGCGGCGCGGCCCTTATCTGTGCCCGCCTGCTTTCATATTATCCCCCAACAGGGAGGCGGCGCAAGTTTTTTGGTGACAGCGGGTTTAATTCGACCAAGTTCGGCTCTAAACTCCCCGTGTCAAAGAATGCCTGATTTGCCTTGATTTTCTGGAAACTAAAAGTATAATTATGTCTCCTGAGTCTCGGCCAAACACATACACTGACATGGAGGAGTCATGACCAATATCGTAGACATTCACGCCAGGGAGATACTCGACTCCCGCGGCAATCCCACTGTCGAGGTCGAAGTCACCCTCGACGGCGGCTATAAGGGCAGAGCCGGCGTGCCATCCGGGGCCTCTACCGGAAAATTCGAAGCCGTGGAACTGCGCGATAACGACAGGAAAAGGTATCTCGGCAAGGGCGTGCAGAAGGCCGTAAAGAACGTCCGCGAGAAGATAGCCAAGGAAATACTCGGCATGGACGCAACCGACCAGGTGCTCATCGACAAGACGATGATCGCGCTGGACGGCACCGACAACAAGAAAAGGCTCGGCGCCAACGCCATTCTCGGCGTATCGATGGCCGTCTCCAAAGCCGCGGCGGCAGCCTCCATGCTTCCATTATACAGGTATCTCGGCGGCGCGAACGCGAAAGTCCTGCCGGTCCCGATGATGAACATAATAAACGGCGGAGCGCACGCGAACAACAGCCTCGATATACAGGAGTTCATGATAGTGCCAGCGGGCCTGCCGACCTTCAGCGAGGCTCTTCGCGCCGGGGTCGAGGTCTTCCACAGCCTCAAAGCCATCCTGAAGAAAAAAGGCCTTTCCACGGCAGTTGGCGACGAGGGCGGCTTTGCCCCTGAGCTAAAGAGCAACAGGGAAGCACTTGAAGTGATACTCCAGGCCATCAGCGGGGCGGGATACAAGGCCGGAAAAGACATATTACTCGCCCTTGACTGCGCCTCCAGCGAGCTTTACAAGAGCGGCGGATATACCCTTGAGAATAAAGAGCTCGCGCCCGACGAGATGGTCGACTACCTCGCGGGGCTTGCAAAAGACTTCCCCATCATCTCCATCGAGGACGGAGTTTCAGAGGACGACTGGAAGGGCTGGGACCTCCTCACCAGAAAACTCGGAGCAACTGTCCAGCTCGTCGGCGACGACCTTTTCGTCACAAACGTCGCGAGGCTCAAAAGGGGCATCGACTCATGTGTGGCCAACTCGATACTCGTGAAGGTCAACCAGATAGGCACGCTTACCGAGACCTTCGAGGCGGTTGACATGGCAATGAGGGCCGGCTACACGGCCGTCATCTCCCACAGGAGCGGCGAGACCGAAGACGCCACCATAGCAGACATAAGCGTTGCCACGAACGCCGGGCAGATAAAGACCGGCTCAGCGTCCAGGACCGACAGGACTGCCAAGTACAACCAGCTTCTGAGGATAGAAGAAGAGCTCGGTTCTGAGCAAAGGCAACCTGGGGGAAAGCCTCCACCAGGTTGCCTTACGCTGAAGGCATATGATATAATCAAACATTACTGCCGGAAAAAGGCAGTATGTACACAACACCGCGAAAAAAATAGGTTTTTTGCGTAAAATCAGCCAGGAGGTTATGTGTCGTCAGAAGGCCTTATTTTTGAGGCTTTATTTGTTTTAATCCTCATCATAATCAACGGATTTTTCTCCAGCGCGGAGATTGCGATAATTTCCGCCAAACGGAGCATAATCGACAAACTCTCCAAAGACGGGAACCTTTCCGCGTCGGTCGTCCTGCAGATGAAGGAAGACCCTGACAAGTTCCTTGCCACGGTGCAGGTAGGAGTCACGGTCGTAAGCACCCTGGCCTCGGTCCTTGGCGGCATCATCGCTTCCGAGCGGATAAAACCCCTTATCCAATCCATTCCGTTACTGCCGATACAGGACGCTTCCGAGATAATCGCCATAGGTCTGGTCGTGGTAATCATCTCCTATGTGAGCCTTGTCATCGGCGAACTCGTGCCCAAGACGCTGGCCATAAGGTACGCCGAAAGGATAGCCGTCTTCTCGGCCAGGCCCCTTAACTTCATCTCAAGGATGACCAATGCCTTCGTGAAGCTCCTTACCGCCTCCACGAGCGCCGTCTTGAAGGTGCTTGGCATAAAAGATACCGGGCAGAAGGTCTTTGTTTCAGAGGAAGAGATAAAATATTTCATAAGGGAGGGAAGAGCCTCCGGTGTGTTTGAGGAGACCGAAGCGCAGCTCCTGCACGGCGTATTCGAGTTCGCGGACAAGACCGTGAAGGAAGTCATGGTCCCGAAGCACAAGATAAGCGCCATAGAGATAGACACCCCATCTGAAGAAGCGATGAAATTCATCTCCGACACCGGCTTTTCAAGGTACCCGGTTTACAGGGACAGCATCGACAGAATAGTTGGCGTCCTGTATAACAAAGACGTCTTCAACGCGCTCGAAAAAGGGCGAAAGCTCGACGTGAAGTCCATCATAAGGACGCCGTATTTCGTCCCGAACTCCATAATGATCAGCAAGCTCCTCCGGGAGCTCCAGAGGCGCAAGGTCCACATGG
>JACPGA010000173.1 GCA_016182705.1 Deltaproteobacteria bacterium | reverse complement strand
CAGCCAGAAGGCAGCTCCTTTTATTCGCGGCCCGGATGAAAACCGCCATAGAGAGGGCCTAGAAGGCCACGAGCGGCCCGTCAAGCCAGTAATGCGTATTTACATGGACGATTATGGGATTGAACGCTGACAGGAGCCCCGCCAACACAATACCCATAGGCGCAATGCCGAGGAGATAGGCGGCCGCGACCATGCTCCAGAAGAACAGGCTGTAGCTAAACATCTGAGCCATCGGAAAGCCGTTTGACCCGAAAATGGACTCAAAAAGCCAGAAAAGCCCTACCCCGCCCGGGGGATGGAAAAAAAGCTTCCTGCCGTACGTCTGCTTGTCCAGTATTCCGTATTCTATGAGGTCCGTGTCCTGCAGCGTATAGCCGTTGCCCTGTTCGAGCTGCGCCACGAGAAACGAATAGATTATCTCGTCGCCCTCATCGTGATGGTCGAAAAAGACCGGCACGCGCAGAAAAATGCCGAGCACGAACAAAAGCAATAAAATTTTCCAGGGCACTGCTTTAAAGAACCTGTTTATGGCGCACCTCCAGGGCAAAACCGTCGCGCGAAAAAGGCCTGACAAACGGAGATTTTATTTGTTTACGCACAGGGCTGTCAAGGAGATAAAAGGGAGGGAAAACGGTTGGCTGGCTGTCAGGCGCGCTTGGGGATGGTGAAATAAAAAGTCGAGCCGGCGCCCGGGACAGACTCGACCCATATCCTTCCGCCGTGGCGTTCGACTATTTTCTTGCAGACGGCAAGGCCGATGCCCGTGCCGGGGTACTCGGGTCCGTGGAGCCGCTGAAACATCTCGAATATCTTCTCCCGGTATGCGGGGTTCATGCCAATACCATTGTCTTCGACCGAAAAAACCCATTCGTCTTCCCTCTCCTCTGCCGACACATGCACAACCGGGCGCTTTTCAGCGGCCCTGAACTTTATGGCGTTCGCGATAAGGTTCTGGAATACCTGCGCGAGCTGCACCGGGTCCGCCGTGACGACCGGCATCTGGCCACGGCTTACCGAGGCCCTTGTTTCGCTTACTGCCGCCGCGAGGTTTTCAAGTGCCTGGCTGAGGACAGCGCCGATGTCCGTGGGCTCAAACGACTTGGCCTTCGTGCTCACCCTGGAGAACTCCAGCAGGTCGTCTATTATTCGTTGCATCCTTCCGGCCCCCGCAAGGGCAAACTCAATGAACCTGTCGGCTTTTTCGTCGAGCCGTCCTTTATATTTCCTGGACAGCAGCCTCAAGAATCCGTCCATCGACCTGAGCGGCTCTCGCAGGTCATGGGATGCGATATGGGCGAACTGCTCGAGGTCTGCGTTGCTCCTTTCGAGCTCAGCGGCGTATGACTTCATCTCTTTTTCAGCCTTTTCCCTGAGTTCAAGTTCGCGCCGGAGACTCCTGAAAAGCCGCGCGATGGAAATGGCCAGAGCCGCCCTGTCAGCGAGATCCTGTATGAGGATGCGCTCCTCGGGGCTGAACGAATCACCGCTTGTTGCCCTGAAACAAGCTATGAGCCCTATTATCTTGCCTTCAGAACGGAGCGGAGTCACAAGGACGCTTTCGATACCAAGACGCTCCATTACCGCGTGGAACTCCGGTTTGACGGTCTTCCATATCTCTTCAGGAGAACCGTAGGAAAACTGCCTTCCCTCTTTCACAAGCCTGCCGCCTACGCCAGCGTCCGAACTCTGGGGGTTAGCATATATGAAATGGCGCATCAGCTCTCGCAGCTCAGGGTCGCTGTGAAAAAAAGCGGCAGGCTCGAGCCACCTCCCGTCTTCGCTGAGTATCCTTATGACGCAAGGCGCTTTTGTCAGCCCGCCGATATAGCGGGCCACCGTATCAAGGAGCCCCTGGTAATCAGTGACGACATTAGATATCGCGTCATATATTTCGGAAAGGACCTTTGACCTTTCAGCCTCCCTGGTCACTTCCTCGGCGCGCTTCAATTCAGTGATATCCAGCACTGTCCCTGTTATGACACCCCTGAACACGACAGCGCTCAACAGGATTGTCTTTATATTACCTTTTTTCGTGACCATCTCTACTTCCAGGGCGTCGACCCGGCCAGTTGACTTGAGCAGCTCTAAAATACGCTCCCTGTCGGCCGAATTTTTATATCTCACGACAGTCCCCTCGCGGACCATTTCGGCAGCGGAGTCGAACTCAAAAATTCTCGCGATGGCTTCGTTCACGAAAAGGAACTCTCCATGGGAATTCGACCTGTAAATTCCGGCAAGCGAGCTCTCCACGAGGTTTCTGAAATTCGTCTCGGAAAGGCGCAGAGCCTCGATTGCCTTTATCCTCTCGCGCGCCTCACGGTCAAGTTCGTCCCTCGAGGCTGTGACCGCCTTGAGGTTTCCGGCCATTTTGTCAAAATCACTCGCGAGCTCGCCGAGTTCATCCTGCTCACGCCAGCCTATGCGATGATCGAGATTTCCGGTCGAGATTATTCTCGCCCCTTTCCTCAGTTCGTCGATCGGCCTTGTTATGGAAAGCGCGACAGCGTAGGAGGTAACCCCGGCTACTGCCGCGACGCACAGAGTTATGAATATCACGACGAACCTTGCTGACCTTAAGGGCGCGAGGGCCTCGTATTCATCCTGCTCGACGATGAGTGTCCAGAGGACCCCCTCTGATAATTTCATGCACTGGGATGAACCCCAGACTTTCATGCCGCCTATATCAGTCCACGCCCCATTCTCTTCCCTTGAACTTTTCAGGCAGGACAAGGCCGGAAAACTGTCTACTTTAAACTCGAGCACTCTGGCTGATTGGAGTTTTTTTGAGGGTGTAAGGAGGAGGCCTTTCCTGTTCACGAGGTATATGTCTATGGCTTCAAGCTCATAGATGCTTATAGTCGAAAGAGCACCCAGCTTCAGGCTCCGCTGGCCACTTATGATGTTGTCAGCGAGATCGATGCTGTAGCCGTTCATTATAACGCCGATAGTCCTGCCGTCCTGGATAAGAGGAGCGGCAACAGGAATGAACCTGTGACTTTTTTCAGCGTGAGTGTGTTCGCTCACTCCCTGTATGTAGCTGCTTTTGAGCCCTCTTTTGAAATAATCTTCATCACTCTCATCAGTCCCTATGAATGAGACGTCGGTACTCGCTATCACAGTACCGGAAAGGTCAAGTACATGTATCTCTATGATATCCGGGTCTACAACCTGTTTGTTCGTCCGCAGGTATTCGCCGAGGCGGCTTCCTTCGATAAATTTGCGCTCTTTTTCACTTATTCTATTGATTGCCCTCACTGAAGACCTTATGAACCCGTCAGTTGAAAAATCAACGGTCCTGCCGCGCTTGGCACTCAGGAACTCGAGTATCTGAGCCTCCTTGACCTCCGCTATCGTCTTGAGGTTTCTGAGGGCGTTTGCCTGAAGTTCAGCCCTTTGGTTCTCGAACAGAAGAAAGCTTATGAAGGCGGCTGGTAAAATGGAAAATATGAGGAGAATTATTATGAGCCTTGTTTTTATTCTCATAAAATGGCCCTGGAAAGCATTATGATGCCGGCGCCAAGGAGTTCGAAAAGAATGGCTGTAACGAGAGCCATGCCAGTACT
>JACPGA010000179.1 GCA_016182705.1 Deltaproteobacteria bacterium | reverse complement strand
GAGCCAGTCGTCGAACTGCAAGGAAGCCGCCTGGGGCATACTCTCTGGCTTCAGGCTGAGCAAGCAGATGGCCCTTTCCACTAACCTCGAACACAGGGTCGAATTTGACATGGACGCCAGGAGGTACAGGCTGGCAAGGGGAAACATGCCCTCCGGCAGCACCATTTGGACAGGAGCTGGCAGCTGGTCTTCGATATCAGATGAAGTCGGCTGGGCGAGCGGCGACGCCTGCGACGGAACCGCGGATTTGAATATAGTCTTCAAGCCGAACGGCTCGGCGGCCTTCGGGATGATATGCGTCAAGGACGGCGCAAGCGTTGTAAAATACAGGGTAAGCGTAAACGCCACAAGCGGGAGAGCTGTCATAAACTGAGGGTCTTTTACTTAAATAGAAAAGGCGGGCGCTGAAAAGCGCCCGCCTTTTCTATTTTCAGATCAAATCAATTATGAAACCATTCGCTTCAGGGATGACACATCAAAAGCGTTCAGGCCGCCTGAAATCAGGTCTTATTCATTGACCCACAGGACAGGACAAGGTGAATTCGCGATGATATCGTTTGTAAAGGAATTGGCGAGAAAGCCCTTTATCGACCAGCTGTGATAATTCGGAATGACTATCATATCGACATTCTGTTCCACAGCTACCGAAATTGTCTCAAAAGCCTTCTCGCCGCTTCTGACCACCTTTTTTATCGAGTACAGGCCTTGCGTACGAAGGAGCTCCTCTTTTTTATCGAGGAGCTCCATTGCTTCAGCGAGCCAGGACTCGTGCACAGCTTTCCATTCAGGCGAATCCGTTGTTACAAAATCCGAATTGCGCCATTTTTCAACTACATTAAGCAATATAAGCCTGCCGCCTGACAAGCTGGCGATCCTGGCTGCCTCTAACTCGGTTTTCTCCAGCGGTTCTGATTCGCCGGCTATGCAGAGCACTCTTCCATATTCTATCAATCAACGGCCTGCTCTGAAGTAAGAGCCTTACCGCCCTTGCCTACCCAGCTCCTTGTCCATCTGTGCTGGACTACAAGCAGGACTCCAAGCGCCACGACCGACGTGATGCCATAGATTATGAAGCCTCCTGAGCAGGTGGCGAAAGTACCCATGGAAAAGCCCATGGCCAGTGGTATGAAAGCGCCGCCGAGCGCGCCGAATTCGCCGACAACGCCGGAGGTTATGGCCTTGGCATGCGGGTAGCGCAGCGGCAGCAGCTGGAAGACCGAGCCGTTGCCGACGCCCATGCCGGCGCTCATGAGGACGATGAAGAGTATGAACAACTGTATCGGCGGGAGGAAAGCCGCGCCTATGGCGCCGACGAGTATCAGCACGTAGATGAACGAGAGGACCCTTATGCCGCCGAAGCGGTCAGCGCAATAGCCGCCAATGACCCTGACGGCCGAAGCGGTAAAGCCGATGAGTATCATGAACTGACCCGCGGAGACCTTGCTCACACCGTACTGGTCGGCCATCAGGGTGGGTATGAAGCTGGAGAAGCCGACATAGCCGCCGAATGTGACCCAGTAGAGTATGTTGAATATCCAGATGTCCTTTTCACCGAGTACCTTGAGGTACGAAGCCATGGACTTTCTTTCGACCTTGTCCGGCGGCTCCTTGGCGAAAAACCACATGCCTATCATTACAAGCACTATGGGGATGGCGAAGAAACCGTAGACAGCGTTCCACCCGCTGTTGCCTGCCCCGGCTATGCCCATGGCGAGACCCTGGCGCTCAGGAGGGAACCAGCCGGCGCCCAATGGAAGGGCCACCGCGAAGCTCGCGCCCGCTACGCCAAGGAAGCCGCCCATGATGAGGACCTCTGTGTAGGAACTGACGAAATAAAATCCGTAGAGCATCGCGCCGATCGTTATGCTCAGGCCGATAAGAGCGGCGGTCTTCCTGCCCACCATCTCGGCGACGAGCCCGAGAGGTATCCTTAAAAACGCTCCGGCGAAGACCGGGATAGAAAGCATCAAGCCCTTTTGCGCGGAGGTCAGGTTGAACTCCTGGCTTATGAACGGCGCCATCGCGGCATTGACCATCCACACCATGAAGCTCATGTCAAAGTACAGGAGCGCCATGATAAGCGTGGGCGGATGCCCTGATTTCCAGAATCCTTTTAGTGACATGTCGTAATCCCTTTCAAGTAGTTTTTTAGTATTGCTCAAACTCAGGCGCTTGGCGCGCAAAAACACCCCGGTATGCCATTCGCAAGGCACACCGGTTTTGTAAGCGCGCACCCTGCCGGAAGGATGCGCGAATTACTACACACGTTGAACTCAGTTCGTTTGTTTTATTGGGTTGCACCCGAATAATAACGCAAAAACAATGCCAAAAACATAACAATAGGCACTTCACTTGTATTTATTGACTTCCGCGACCTGATCATGGCCGCACCGAAGGAAAGAAATGGGGCTTTTTGCACCCTCGGTGGGGCTTTTTGCACCACAAGAATACCTGCTACGAAAGGCAACCAGGGTAAAAGGGGTTGGAAAACGATTGTTCTTTCAGTATATAATCGTATAAACCTTAAACTTTCCGAACCGGACTGCCCTGATGAGGATCAAGACCAAGATTCTTTTGTTGATAATATTCACGCTTGTGTCGATCCTCCTCATTTCGACTTATTACGGCCACAAGGCCATTGAAAGAGACCATGAGATAACATTACTGGAGGACGCCTCAAAAACAGCCCGGCAGATAGAGTCTTACATACCCATGGACGGGAAGATACATAATCTCGAGGAGCTGGAGGCGCATTTTGACGAGCTCCTTTTCCTGAGCTCTCACATAATCCGGGTGGACACACACGTTTTCAGGCCCCACGGCCTTGAGCCGGTGCTGAGCAAATCAAGAATTCCCATTGAGCTCAGGCCTCTTTCCGTATCTGACATCGAGAGAGTTAAAAACGGAGAGGTCCTGATGGACCTCTCCGTCGAAGGCGGGCAAAACTACGTCAACTTCGTGGCCCCTCTCAGAAGCGGCGGCTCTGTATTCGGCATCACAGCCTTCAAGGTCTCCCACGAAGAGTTCTTCAGCATGATGGCTGGCAAAAGAAAGATTTTGCTGATGGTGGCCGTCATCTCCCTTCTCGCTGTCGCCGGGGTGCTCGTTCTCTCAATGGACCGCCTCGTGAACAGGCCCATACAGAACCTGCTTTCCGCCATATCGCGCGTAAAAGACGGCGACCTGACAGTGACCGTCGCCCCGGCGGCTGCCGACGAGATAGGACGGCTTACCGAGCACTTCAACGAGATGCTTGGCACGATAAAAAAGAGCGCGGATGAAAAAGAGACCCTGCTGGCCCAGATAAACAGGCATAACGACGAGCTTCAGCATAAAATAGAGCTCGCGACCGTTGAGCTCGTGAAAAGGAACGAAGCGTTGAGGCGCGCCAACCAGTCCATATACGAGATACAGAAAAAGCTCGGCCATTCCAGGAGGCTGGCGGCCGTGGGCCAGCTCGCGGCCACCGTGGCCCATGAGTTCGGCACACCGCTCCATTCGGTATCCGGCCACCTTCAGCTCCTCATGGAAGAGCCAAATATTTCCGCTGACACGACCAGGCGCATTAAAATAATGCAGTCGCAGATAGAAAGGATAACGCTGAGCATACAGAACCTGCTCGATACCACCAGGCCCCCTGACGTATACGACCATCTCGATATCAACCGGATAATGGACGACATACTCCTGCTCGTCCTTCCGGAGACCACCTCGAGGCAGATAACCGTTTCAAGTGATTTTCAGGAGGGCCTGCCCTCTGTTTACGGCTCCAGCAGCCGCATACAGGAGGTATTCCTCAATATCATCGACAACGCGATAGACGCGAGCCGGGAAGGCGGCAGCATAAGCGTGGCGACCTCGCTGGCCCTGCCCTCGGGAAAAGGCGTCCCGGCGAGAGTGCCTTCAACCGGCATGTGGGTCAAGGTAAAGGTTGCCGACAGCGGCAGGGGGATACCCGAGGACCTCAAAGAGCATATATTCACGCCTTTTTACACGACAAAGGCCTATGGCCATGGAACCGGCCTGGGGCTGGCGATATCGCAGGAGATAGTCGAAAGCCATAACGGGAATATAACCGTTGAAAGCCGCGTTGAAGAGGGCAGCGTGTTTACCGTTTTTTTACCGGCCGAACACAAAAAGGAGCTGAACTGAGATGGCCTCACCTTCGATACTCGTAATAGATGACGACATAGTGGCCGCAGAACTCCTCGCGGAAGTGCTTACAAAAGAAGGGTACCCGGTTACCATGTCCACCGACGGCCGGGACGCCGTAAGGATGGGAGAGGCGTCCTTTTTCGACATAGTCATAACAGACCTGAAAATGCCGGAGTTCAGCGGCATCGACGTGCTCAACGCTTTCAAGCGGATAAGCCCGCAGACGATAGTGTTCGTAATAACCGCCTTCGGGTCGTTCGAGACGGCCATAAACGCCATACAGAACGGCGCGTACGATTACATGGTCAAGCCTTTCAAGATAGATGAGATAAAGACCAAGGTCAAAAGGTGCATCGAGCAGCACAAAGTAATCGTGTCGGAAAAGCTGGCCCACCACCCCCCGCAGGACCTTACATTCAAGGCGATAATCGGAAGCAGCACCAAGATGCTGGAGGTGTACAAGACGGTCGCCATGGTAGCCTCAAGCGACGCCCCGGTCCTCATAATGGGCGAGAGCGGGACTGGAAAGGAACTGATAGCAAGGGCATTGCATGAGAACAGCCCGCGAGCCGACAAGCCCTACGTCGTAGTCAATTGCGCGACATTTCCGGAGAACCTGCTGGAAAGCGAGCTGTTCGGCCACGTCAAGGGGGCGTTCACCAACGCTCTGATGGACAAGAAAGGCCTTTTCGAGGAAGCGGACGGCGGCACCTGCTTCCTTGACGAGATAGGCGACATGCCCATCTCCCTGCAGGTCAAGCTGCTGAGGGTTTTGCAGACCAGCGAGATACGCCGCATAGGCGGCACCAGCAGCATGTTCGTCAACGTCAGGTTCGTGGCCGCGACCAACAAGCACCTCCCGACCATGGTCAAAACAAAGGAATTCAGGGAAGACCTCTTCTACAGGCTCCATGTCATCACCATAAACCTCCCGCCGCTGCGCGATCATCTCGACGACATACCGCTGCTGGCAGAGCATTTTTTCAGAAAGGCGGTCGCGAAGTCTAAAAAAGACGTGCGGTGCATCTCAAACGAGGCGATGGAAGTCCTATCCTCTTATCATTGGCCCGGCAATATCAGGCAGCTTGAGAACACTATCGAGCGCGCTATCGCGCTGACAAGCAACAAGGCCCTTCTTGTAAGCGACATCCCCGCTGAAGTGCTGAAAAAAAACGATGCCGCTCAAGCCGAAGGGCCGGAATTCCCGACACTGGCGGAAGTGAAGCTCGATTACATAGAGCAGGTGCTCCGCCATACAAAAGGCAACCAGAAGCTCGCATCCGAGATACTCGGCGTTGACAGAAAAACCCTCTACAGGCTGCTGAGAAACCGGTAAAATTCCGCCCTCCCCATCCCTGTATACCCGGATTGTACCCGCACAAAAGCCTGTTATAATCTCAATGAACATTAAAATCCTATCGTAATATAGTGATTTTAATCACATTTTCCACAGCCGTTCTATTGTATCCTTTCTGCATCAAGCGAACTTTGAATCACCCAGCAAGGAGGAAGTCTATGAAGAAAGGCTTTACCATCATGGCGCTTTTTATTCTGATGAGCGTCATACCAGGGCTTGCCGACGCGGCCGTCCATTATGTACGCTCAGGCGCTTCGGGGAATGGCTCTGACTGGACTAACGCGATGGGCAATCTGCCAGCCACACTCGTTCGTGGCGATACCTATTATATAGCCGCCGGGTCTTACGGCAGCCGCACGTTTAATGACGCGCTGGCCGGCTCCACCTACATCTACATAAAAAAGGCAACGGCTGCGGACCACGGCACCGCTACAGGCTGGAACAGTGCCTACGCCGGTACGGCGACCTTCAGCAGCCTTAGATTTTCAAAGGGCTACTACGACCTCGACGGCAAGGTCGGCGGCGGCCCGGGCTCCTGGACCTCGGGCCACGGGTTCAAGATAACCACGGCCGCCTCAGGCACCGGCAAGGTCATTACAATCGACAATGTCACAGGCATACGAATACGCCACGCCGAGATTTACTTCAACAACCTCGTGGGCGCGTCTACAACGACCGCGTCCGGCGATCTCATTTACGCGGTTTCCGGCGGCAATGACCTTCTTGTCCAGTATTGCTGGCTGCACGATTCGGCAAGGACCATCTTCTACCCCATCACCTGGTCCAACATCACCTTCGAGTACAACAGGATGGAGCGCAACGGCGTAAACTGGACCTCGGGCAACCACTCCGAGATATTCTCCTCCAGGCAGGTCACCAACGTCACGGTGCGCTACAACCATATCCTCGACTGGAAGAGCACCGGCGGGCTCATGTTCGGCGGCGTCGTTTCTTCAGCCGCGCAGAGCGTCTCAAAGAACATCTATATCTACGGCAACATCTTTGAGTGGACCAAGACATGGGGGGATACCGCCAACAACGGCGCCATCGGCAGCTGGAGCCATTCGTGGATGGGCGTACAGACCGCCCGCATCTACAACAACACCTTCGTAAACATCACGGACTCCGCCACGTCGGATGCGGCCTCGATATTCCCGCTCGGCAATCTTTCAGACGTGATCGTCCAGAACAACATCTGGTACAACGCCAACCCACGCATCATAAACGGGAGCCACAACTATAACTGGTTCAACAGCAACAACCACGGCGAATCAGGCGCACAGGTGTCCACATCCAGCCCGTTCGTGAACTACTCCGGAAAGGACTACAGGCTCGCGGTCTCGACCCAGAACGCCAGTACCCTCGTCACGCCCTTCAACCTGGACATGCTTGGCAGTACGAGAGGACAGGACGGCACATGGGACAGGGGCGCGTATGAGTTCGGCGGCACCGTGACCGTTAAACCAGTACCTACGGTCCCGACAAGCCTTACCGTGCAATAACCACCACAAAATCATCCGCTCTATAAAAGGCTGCCCCGCACAGGGGCAGCCTTTTTATTTTCAAAAAACGCTCCTCATTGAATAATGGGATAAAATCATTTAAGGAACAGCTTTAAAGAGGAGGAAAATACGATGCCCGCGAAAGTGAAAAAAATCACCAAAGGAAAGAAAAAAGGCCAATACAAAGTGGAAACCCCTGAAGGGAAAACAACAGCCAAAGGCACAACGAAAGAAAAAGCCGAAGCCCAAAGAAGGCTTCTGGAAGGCGTAAAGCACGGCTGGAAGACTACAGGAAAGAAGAAAGCCGCTTGAAATAAAAACGGAGACCGGTAATTGGAAACTTCGATAGCACTTGCGATAAGCATCCTGTCGGCGGTCATCACGCCGGTTGTCCTCATATCCGCCTCTGCCCTTCTCACCATCTCGACTTCCACAAGGGTCAGCCGCGTCCTGGAAAGGGCGCGGGCCATGTCAGAGCTTTTGAACGAACTCGGGGAGACCAGGAGGGGAGAAGGCAGCCAGGACCGCTATTCCATGCTCCTGCTTCAATTCGCAAGGGCGAAAAAACGCTCCGAACTCCTGTCCAGGGCGCTCGCGAGCCAGTACGGGTCAATAAGCGCGTTCGTCCTGTACTTGTTGTGATTTTCGGTTTTTCCGGCATCATGCTCCTTTTCTATTCAAGCATCCTGCTCATAGCTGATTCAAGAATAGGGCTTGCCGCCCTCCACGACGAGATGGACCTCATCTTGAGGCTTGCGAAACAGGATGACAGGCCAAAGGCAGCCTGAATCCGGGACAAAAGAAAACCGGGCATTCAGCCCGGTTTTCTGCTTTGAAGATTCCCAGCGGCAGCCGCGCACACTGGAGCATCTTCAAAACACGGAATTTCAGTTTTCAAGACAGCTCAATCGAGATCACACTCGCTTTTTATCTTTTCAACGGTGCCAGGCCCGAAGCCGGGGACGTTCAAAAGATCGTCAAGGCTCCTGAACGGGCCGTGCTCATCCCTGTAACTGACGAGCCTTTCAGCCTCGCTCTCACCCAATCCTACCGTTTTGATGATATCGTTTGTGTTTGAGCTGTTGATATGACATGATTTGCCGTACATCAATCTTCCCTCCTTTCCT
>JACPGA010000184.1:6930-11149 GCA_016182705.1 Deltaproteobacteria bacterium | reverse complement strand
ATTCAAACTCCGCTGTTTTTGAAGCCAGCTCAGCGCTCAGCTTCTCAAGCTCATCGAACAGGCTGTCCATCTTACCCATCGCGTCGTGGTAAGCCTTTGAATGCGCGCTTATCGCGTCGGCCTCCGCGCGCTCGGACGCGGCGAGAAGGGCCATGTTTTCCGCTTCGGCTTTTTTCTCGGCCTCGACGATCGCGCCCTCTGTAGCGGCTATCCTCTTTTGCAGCGGGCCGATGACCCTGGTCTTTTCAGCTGAGAGGTCTGCCCTTAGCTTCCTGAGCTCCTTTTTGTTGATGCCCTTTGCAGCCTTGGGCTTTCTGGCGCTCTTATCCTCGGTCGCCTCGCTCTCCCATCCGATTTTCTCAAGGAACTCTCTGTAGCCGCCCTCGAATAAAGAAACCGAACCTCCGTCGAAGATAATGAGGCGGGTTGCCAGCGCGTCAAGCATGAGCTCGCTGTGAGTGACCATTATCGCGGCCCCCCCGAAGGCGTCGATGGCCTCTATGAGTGAATCGATGGAATCCATGTCGAGATGGTTGGTGGGCTCGTCCAGCAGAAGCATGTTAGCCGGGCTTATGAGGAGCTTGCCGAGAAGCACCCTCGCGCGCTCGCCGCCGGAGAGCACCTCTATCTTTTTAAGGGCGCTGTCGCCTTCGAACATCATGGCCCCGCATATCCTGCGGGCAGTGCCGCGCGTGCAGTCCGGCTGTGAGTACATCAACTCCTGCTCTACCGTGTTAGCTCGAGTGAGCCTGTCTATGTTGGTCTGGCCGAAGAAGGCCATCTTTGTGTTCTGGTTGATGTTGACGTCGCCGCTGAGGGGCTTCATCTCCCCGTTGAGCAGGTTCAGCAGGGTCGTCTTGCCCCTGCCGTTCTTGCCGATAACGCCTATCCTGTCGCCCTTTGAGACCGTAAAACTCAGGTCCTTTATAAGAAGAGGAGAGTCCCCGCCGTAACCAAAGGAAAGGTCCCGCGCCTCGAGGAGGTACTTGCTCTGGAACTGGGCTTCGTTAAAGGCGAAGTCCAGGCTTTTTACATCCCTGAGCTCTTCGAGCTTTCCCTTTTTCTCCAGGGCCTTTACCCTGGACTGCACGGCTGAGGCCTTCGTGGCTGACGCCCTGAACCTCGCGATGAATTTTTCGACCTCGGCCCTTTTCTTCTCTTCGTTCTGCCTGGTCTGCTCGTAGGTCTCCTCTTCCGTCAATATCTGCTCGTACAGCTTGGTCGTCGGCCCCTGTACTTTCCTTACCTTTGAGCGGTGTATGCCCATCGTGTGGGTGGTCACGGCGTCCATGAAGCCCCTGTCGTGGGTGATCATGATGAGCTCGCCCTTCCAGTCGCGCAAAAACCTCTCGAGCCAGCGCGCTGAGACAATGTCAAGGTAGTTCGTGGGCTCGTCAAGAAGCAGGAGGTCAGGGCCCGAGACGAGCACCTTCGCGAGGTTGAGCCTTACCTGGTAGCCGCCTGAGAGGCTCAACGGGCTGCTGTCAAAAAGCTCCTCGCCTATGCCAAGGCCCATGAGGATGGCCTCGGCCTTGTAGGTCTCGTCTATCCCGTCCTCATTATGGGGAAGGCCCATGCAGGCCTCTTTGATGACGGTCGGCTGCGTGAAATCCAGCCTCTGGGAAAGGTGTCCCGTCCTGTAGTACTTCGGCACGGAGACTTCGCCGGAGTCCGGCTCTTCCTGGCCGAGTATTATTTTGAAGAGGGTTGACTTACCATGGCCGTTCCTGCCCACGAGCCCGATTTTCTCCCCCGGGGTAAGACTGAATGAGACGTCCTCAAACAGCACCTGGGGGCCGTATTGCTTGCAAAGACCGTTTACCTTTAGCATGATGTCCGTTCCGAATGAATTAAGATTAATCCATTATCTTACCTCAGGAGGGGGGCTTTTTTCAAAGCCTATTTTTGGAAAGAAGGCAAAAAAAACGAGGCCCTTTCGGGCCTCGTTTTCTACCTGTTTTCAAGCACGACCTTCAAGGCCTTTTCCTCTCTGGCGTGAGAGAAGGTCTCGTAGGCGTTCATGATATCGGACAGGGCAAAGTGATGGGTAACGAGCCTTTCCGGGTGAAGCGACCCTGACTCCACGCTTTTAAGAAGCATGGGGGTCGTCACCGTATAGACCAGCCTCGTGGTGAGCGTTATGTTGTGCGACCAGAGCTTTTCCATGTGCAGGTCAACGGACTGCCCGAAGACGCCGATATTGGCTATATGGCCCCCGGGGGCCACTATCTCTTCGCAGATTTCAAAGGTAACGGGCGAGCCGACCGCCTCTATGGCAACGTCAACGCCCCTCTCCCCCGTCAGCTCCATCACCTTTTCCACGGCAGAGCCATTTATCCGGCTGTTGACCGTATCTGTCGCGCCTATCTCCTTTGCCACCGCGAGCCTGCCGTCGTCAACATCTATCATTATTATCCGTGAAGGCGAGTAGAATTTGGATGTAAGGAGCGCGGCAAGCCCTATGGGGCCTGCCCCAATAATGGCAACGGTATCTCCGGGCTTTATCTGTCCGTTCAGGACGCCGCATTCAAACGCGGTCGGGAATACGTCAGAGAGCATCACGAACGCGTCTTCGTTTATTCCTTCTGGTATCGCGTAAAGGCTTGTGTCAGCGTAAGGTATGCGCACGTACTCGGCCTGCGTACCGTCTATTGTGTGGCCAAGGATCCACCCGCCGTGCAAGCAATGCGAATACATCCCCTTCTTGCAGTACTCGCACGAGCCATCCGATGTGATGCAGGCTATGAGGACCCTGTCGCCGCGCTTGAAGCTTGCAACAGACTTGCCCGCCTCCTCTACAATGCCTATGCCCTCATGGCCGAGCACCCGGCCGTCAGTCACCTCCGGGACATCGCCTTTCATTATGTGCAGATCAGTGCCGCAAATAGTCGTTTTCAACACCTTCACTATCGCGTCCTTGTCGTCCTGTATCCTGGGCCTGGGCCGCTCTTCCCAGGCCTTCTTGCCAGGGCCGTGATATACGAGAGCTTTCATGGCTTGCCTCCATTCTTACGCAAAAAGGGGCACAAGGCCCCTGGATTCCTCTAATTAAATTGTATTACCGGCATAAGGGATGTCAAGAACGGGACTGAAAAGGCTGTCAGGCAAATTCCTTTGAAAGGGCTGAGCGCAAACTGGTAAGGGTCTGTTCGAGTTGGGCTGTTGTATAAGGCACAGCTGGCCCGCTGCCCCAGACAGGGCCGGGCCAGGCGCGGTCGGTCCTTGTCCTGCCGACAACATGGACATGGAGCTGAGGTACGAGGTTGCCGAGCGCGCCGATGTTTATTTTGTCGGAACTGAAAGCGGAACTTATGGCCCTGGACGCGGCACAAGCCTCTTCGATAAGAATTGACCTGTCCTCTTTTGAAAGCTCGTGAACTTCGGTCGCTCCCGGCCGCATGGGCACGAGTATGAGCCAAGGAAAGTGTGAGTCGTTCATAAGGAGGACGCGGCAGAGCTTCAGGTCGATGACTTCGATTGTGTCGTTTTTCAGGCGTTCGTGGAGGATGAAGTTATCCATTTTTTAAAAGTACCTGTTGTTGCGAGGAGCGTTCTTTGCGAAGATGCAATATCTGAAATTCTCTTGAAGACGAGATTGCTTCGCTTCGCTCGCAATGACCCGTCAGCTTCTTCTTTCCACCAGGAGTTTATCCACTTCTTCCAGCACTGTCTTCACTATCTCCTGCTCTTTAACCTTTCTCACCTGAACGCCCTTTACATAGAGCATCCCGGCGCCGTCGCCTCCGGCTATGCCAATATCTGCTTCCATCGCCTCTCCCGGGCCGTTCACGACGCAGCCCATGATGGCTATCTTGACCGAGTCTTTCACATTAGCGAGCTTTTCTTCTATCTCTTTGGCAATGGCGATGCTGTTGAACTTGAGCCTGCCGCAGGTCGGGCATGATATTATAGTCGCGCCGCGCTTTCTGATCTCAAGGGCCTTCAGTATCTCCCAGCCTGCCCTCACCTCGTCAACAGGGTCGCCGGTAAGGGATACACGCATGGTATCTCCTATGCCTTCCGAAAGGAGTATGCCCAGGCCTGCCGCTGATTTTATCGTGCCTGAAAAAAGAGTGCCTGCCTCGGTTATTCCGATGTGGAACGGGTAGTCTACCTGCTCTGCCAGAAGCATGTAGCTCTTGACGGTCAATGGCACGCTCGACGCCTTGAGAGAGACTTTTATCTCGCGGAAATCCATCTCCTCTAATATCGAGATATG
>JACPGA010000184.1:0-6892 GCA_016182705.1 Deltaproteobacteria bacterium | reverse complement strand
CATCGCGCTTTCCACAAGCGCCTCAGGCGTAGGGTGTCCGTAGCGGGCGAGTATGTCCTTCTCTAATGAACCAGCGTTAACCCCTATCCTTATGGGCACTCCCTGGGCGGCCGCGCCCTTTACGACCTGCCTTATCCTGTCCCTGTCCCCTATGTTGCCGGGGTTTATCCTCAGGCAGTCTACGCCACCATCGAGACAGGCGATCGCGAGCCTCCAGTCGAAATGGATATCAGCGACAAGGGGGATGGCTATCGCTTTTTTTATCTCCCCTACGGCGTTCGCCGAGTCAATGTCCGGAACAGCTACTCGCGCTATCTCGCAGCCCGCCTCAATAAGTGCGTTTATCTGGGCAACGGTGGCGGCAACGTCACTGGTATTCGTGTTCGTCATCGACTGCACGGTTACGGGCGCACCGCCACCCACCTTCACGCCGCCTATATTCAGTTGTCTTGTTTTTCTTTTCATACAGGGAAATATACTATAACAGGATGGGATTTTCACCACATACTTGACCAGAGGCACGAAAGCGTATTATCCTTCCTTTTCATGCGCATTGAACCAATACAAGGCATAACGCCGGAAGCCGCTTTCCTGGCCCTTAAAAAACTGGGCCGCCCCTTTCTGTTTTCAGGCAGCGCTGGCACTGGCAGGCGATATTCCTACGCCGGGGCCGGGCCGCTTTCGACATTGGGCATGGATAAGTCAGACCCGTTCGAGGCTCTCTCCAGGGCGCTTGCTGAAAGCAAGGCCGAAAAAGGCCCGTTCCCCTTCACCTCGGGGGCTGTCGCGTACTTCTCTTACGACCTCAAGGGGCTTATCGAGCCTGGCCTGTCATTCAGGAAAAAAGACGGCCCACATATCCCGCTTTTCATTGCAGGCTTCTACGACCCGGTATTCGTCTACGACCACCATGAGCGCAAGGGATACCTGGCCTCCCGTTCTGCGACACCGGAGAGGATAGCGGCTTTCAAAGAATTGCTTGAGGACGCGCCAGCTTTTGAAACACCCGTCATACCGAAGGCAAAAAGTTTTTCATCGGACACCTCAAAAGAAGAATACATTGCCTCTGTCATGAAGGCCAAGGAGTATATCGCCTCAGGCGACATCTATCAGATAAACCTTTCGCACAAGCTTTCGATTCAGTGGGAAGGAAACCCGTTTGCCCTTTACATGAAGCTCCTCGAGACGCACCCCGCGCCCTTGAGCTCGTATCTTGACTTCGGCAGCTTCCAGATAATCTCCAACTCTCCGGAGTGCCTCTTGAGGGTCGAGGACGCCCTTGCCGAGACCTGCCCCATCAAGGGCACAAGAAAGCGCGGGCATGATTCAAAAGAGGATAACGCGTTTATAGAAGAGCTCCGCGCCAGCCGCAAGGAGAGGGCCGAGCACGTCATGATAGTCGACCTCGAAAGAAGCGACCTGGGCAAGGTATGCCTGCCCGGCTCCGTCGAGGTCTCTTCGTTCGAAGAAGTAGTGACCTACCCGCATCTTCATCACATGGTCTCAACCGTAAGAGGACGGCTCACGCCGTCAATAGATTCACCAATGGTTTTGAGGGCCCTGTTTCCGGGCGGCTCAATAACAGGGGCACCGAAGGTGCGGGCCATGCAGATAATAGACGAGATCGAAAATTCGGCCCGATCGATATATACCGGAGGCATCGGCTGGTTCGACCACTCCGGCGGTTCTGAGATTTCAGTTGCCATAAGGACGGCCGTGTACAAGGACGGCCGTCTCAGTTTGAGGGTCGGCGGTGGGATCGTCGCCGACTCCGTGCCGGAAGACGAATACGACGAGACTATACTCAAAGCTCAGGATTTCCTGAGAGCGCTGGGGGTTGCCTGATGAAAGAGTACGTATACCTGAACGGAAAGACTACGTCCGCTGAAAAGGCCTGCGTGAGCGTATTCGACCGGGGCCTGACCTACGGCGACGGGCTGTACGAGACGATGAAGGCCCTTGACGGCAAGCCTCTTTTCCTGAAGGAGCATCTGAAAAGACTCCTTCACGGGACAAGAGAACTTCACATGGAGAGCCGTTTACTGAAGCCGTTTGTTGACGAGATAAAGGCAGGGGCAATAGAAGCGCTCCTCAGGAAAAACCACCTGGAAGAGGGCGAGTCATACATAAAGCTGATGGTAACGAGGGGCGCGGACAGGGCGAGCCACCTGCCGACGAAAGGCATCCTGCCAACGACCGTAATTACCACTAAAAAAATAGATACCGCTTCCCTCTCAAGACTCAGGGAAAAGGGCGTTACCGCTATTACCGTCTCGGACATCTCCCCTGCCCTTCCAGGCGTAAAGTCGCTCAACTATCTCGCGAGCGTCCTTGCCAGGATGCAAGCAGACAAAGCCGGGGCATTCGAAGCGCTTTTTACGAAAGACGGGCTTATTACCGAAGGCAGCTCTTCTAACTCATCACGCCTCCGCTCGCGGCCGGCCCTTCAGGCGGCGTCCTTGCCGGGGTCATAAGAGGCGAGGTAAAGCGTCTGGCGGCCAGAAACAGGATCCCATTCTCGGAAGCGCCGATTTCGATAAACGCCCTTGAAGCGGCTGAGGAAGCCTTCCTTACCAACTCGATAATGGAAGCCGTGCCCCTCACTAAAATCGGCAAAAAGAAAATCGGCAATGGCAGGCCAGGGCCCCTGACAGGGCTCTTCCAGCGGCTCCTGAGGCCTTTTGACACAGGCCTTCAAGAGTTTTGCGCTCCTTGATTTTCAAGGGCCTTTAAGTTATATTTTTCAGATGGAAAAGCCTAAGGAGCAAAGCGGCCGTGCAAGCGCCTCCCGTGATTCAAGGGAGCTCGAGCTTAAAAGACTTCAGTTCGCCACGTTCACGGAAATAGGAAAGGCCATCACATCCTCTCGCGACCTGAAAGAGATCCTCAGCATGGTCATGGAGAAGATAAGCGACCTTCTCCAGCCCAAGAACTGGTCTCTCCTGCTTCTTGATAACGAAACGAACGAACTCAAATTCGAGATAGTCGTTGGCGCCGGCTCGGAGAAGCTCAAGGACCTGAGGCTCAAGGTCGGAGAGGGCGTTGCCGGACTTTCTTGTCCCGGACGTCAGCAAAGACCCGCGCTTTTCCAGGAAGGCCGATGAGGTCTCTCACTTCACCACTCAATCCATCATCTGCGTCCCGCTTACGACGCGCGGCAAATGCCTCGGCGTCATCGAGCTGATAAACAAGGTCGAGGAGGACGCGGGCTTTTCCGAAGACGACCTCCTCGTGCTCACGACTCTTGCCGACTTCACGGCCATCGCCATCGAGAACGCGATGTTCCTGAATAAGGTACAGGAACTGACCATCACGGACGACCTCACGAAACTGTACAATTCGAGGTTCCTTCACAACAGGCTTGACTACGAGGTCGAGAGGGCGAAGCGGTTCAATTACGAGATCTCGATGATATTCCTGGACCTGGATTATTTCAAAGAAGTGAACGATGTCCACGGACACCTCTCAGGAAGCAAACTTCTCAAGGAGGTCGCCCAACTGCTGGCGTCCATGCTGCGCACGGTCGACATGGCGTGCAGGTACGGCGGTGACGAGTTTATCATCCTCATGCCCGGAACTTCAAAAAAGAATGCCGCGCTTGTCGCGGAAAAGCTCAGGGCATCCATAAAGGAAAAAGCTTTCCTCGCGGAAGAAGGTATCAATATCCGCCTCACCGCCAGCTTCGGCGTCGCGTCCTTTCCGCAGGACGCGGACAGCAAGGAAGAGCTCATCCATAAGGCGGACCACGCGATGTACGACGCGAAAAACAGGACCAGGGACGCCGTAGCCGAAGCCTGAGGGCTCATCATAACTGTGAGTATTGACACAGACTCTTTTTCAGCCGGATGATAAACATGGGTCTCTGCGGAAAGACTCTGTCCCCGTAAGGGACGAGCATTGTCAGGTGTTTTGGTCTGGCGCCCGGGCCAGAGTACAGGGCAATCATTTTTATAAGGAGGTCGTAAAAGAATGAAGAGAGTAGCCATTGCATTAATAGCCGGGCTCTTGCTCATTGGGTGCGCTTCAGTGACAAAGACCGAAGGCGTCAAGGTAGACAGGGAAAAGGTGCTCGAATTGAAGCCCGGCGTGACTACGAGGCAATCCGTCCTGCAGGCCTTCGGAGCGCCAACAGAAGTGAGTTTCGAGAACAACGAGGAGCGGATGTCTTACGTGTTCAAAGAAAAGAAAACCCCCGCGTACTTCGGGGGTATCGTTGAGAATGATGTTATAAGCAGAGAGAAAAAGACGGTACTCGAAGTGGTCTTCAAAAACGACATAGTCCACTCTTACAGGTATAAGAGCTCTGAGAATTGAGGCGCGCCGTCAGGCGCCCTCACCCTCTTTAAGAACGGCATCCTTGCAGGCCTTTGCAATCCTGAACTTAACGGCCTGCCTTGCCGGTATCTGTATCTCTTCCCCTGTCCTGGGGTTCCTTCCGGTCCTCGCCGGCCTGTTCACGAGCACGAGCTTGCCTATGCCCGGTACGGTGAACTGGTTCTTGGCTTCCTTGTAGGCCAGGTCCGACAGTTTGGCGAGCACTTCCTTTACGGACTTCTTCGGCACACCCGTGTCTTTCGATATCTGGTCTTCGATCTGTGATTTGGTCATGGGCTTTGACATGGCACCTCCAGTTTTTGGGCTCTCAGCGGCCCTTAAGGGTACAGGCAGGGTGGCGTCCAGGAGGACCGATTGGTGCCTTCACGGCTGGCCGGGCCCCGCATATAGATTATAGAGGAATTTGCGATAAAATCAATTTATCCCAGTAAAAACGCAAACGCTGACACGAGAGAACCAGCCGCGTCCGCCTGTACTTCTTCCTGGACAGGTTCTGAGCGCGCAAGCCGGCTTTTCAGCGAATAAAAAAAGGGCGGGTCTTTCAACCCGCCCTTTGTAAAAAACATCCTCAGGCTTCAGACTCTGTGGCCTTTTTCCTGGTCCTCTTCACAGCGGGCTTGGCTTCGGCATCGCCTTCGACAGCGGCTTTTGCCTTTTTCGGGGAGGCAGCCTTCTTGGGGGCTGCCTCCTTTTTCGCCTTTTCCGGTGCGGCCTTCTCGGCTGCCGGGGCCTTTGCCTTCTTTACGGGCGCCTTTTTCTTGGGAGCGGCTTCCGCTACTGCGACCTGCGCGCCTTCGACAAGCTCAAACATCGCCATCGCGGCGTTGTCACCAGGCCTGTTGCCAAGCTTGAATATCCTGGTATATCCGCCGTTGCGCTCCTTGTACTGAGGGGCGAGGGCGTCAAAAAGCTTTGTCACGGCGGCCTTGTTTTTCATGAAGGCCATGGCCCTGCGCCTTGCGGCCACGCTTCCGTCCTTGCCAAGGGTGATCATCTTCTCGGCGTAGCTTCTCAGCACTTTCGCCTTTGGCGTGGTAGTCCTTATCCTTCCGTACATGACAAGGTCGTTGGTCATGTTGGAAAGCATGCTCTTAAGATGGCTGTAAGTCCGGTCAAATCTTTTTTCGTCTCTGTTATGTCTCATAAGGCAATCCCCTTAAGCGGTCTCCTTCTGCTCAGAATGCGTGGCGTCAAGGTCCTTGCGGGAAGGGAACCCATCGAGTTTCATCCCGAAGTCAAGTCCCATTCCCTTCAGGATCTCTTTTATCTCGTTAAGCGACTTCCTGCCGAAGTTCTTGGTCCTGAGCATCTCCTGCTCGGACTTCTGAACCATCTCGCCGATGTACTTTATGTCTGCGTTCTTAAGACAGTTCGCCGACCTCACGGAAAGCTCGAGTTCGTCTACGGTCTTGAAGAGGTTGTCATTGAACTGGGGTTTTGCCTCTCCCCTCTCAAAGCCTGCTTCCTCATCGCCCTCTTCGAAGGTGATGAATACGCTCAGCTGATCCTTCAGTATCTTCGCCGCGACGGCAACAGCGCTCTGCGGGTCAATGGCGCCGGTCGTCCAGACTTCGAGCACGAGTTTGTCGTAGTCGGTCCTCTGCCCGACCCTGGCATGGGTAACATTGAAGTTGACCCTGCTCACGGGCTGGAATATGGAATCGATCGCGATTGTCCCTATAGGCATCTCGGGAAGCTTGTTTCTTTCAGAAGAAACGTAGCCCTTGCCGGTGCTTACATTGAGTTCGCACTCGAATTTGGAGTCCCTGGAAACGGTCGCTATGTGCTGGTCAGGGTTCAAGACCTCGACAGTAGAGTCGGTTATTATGTCGCCGGCTCTTAGTACGCTGTCGCCGCTGCTCTTTATCCTTATGGTCTTGGGGCCTTCGCCGTGGAGCTTGAGCCTGACCTGCTTGAGGTTCAGGATGATGTCAGAGACGTCTTCCTTGACCCCGGGCACGGATGAGAACTCGTGCAGAACGCCGTCTATCTTGACAGAGGTGATCGCGGCTCCCTGAAGTGACGAGAGCAGAATCCTTCTCAAGGCGTTTCCTATCGTAACGCCGAAACCCCTCTCAAGAGGCTCAGCCACGAACTTGCCGTAGGTGAGCGTAAGTGTGTCCTTATCTACCTCGAGCTTTTTCGGTTTAATAAGGTCACGCCAGTTTTTTTGCATGGTGTACCCGTCCTTGTCTAAAAATTATGGTCAGACCTGAATAATAGATATCCGCCGCGGGAACAGCCCGCCAGAACTGGGTTTAGGTCTTCCAGAAATTATTTGGAGTAGAGCTCGACTATGAGCTGCTCGTGCATCGGCAGCGTCGTGTCGTCCCTCCTGGGCAGCCTCACGACTGTCGCCTTCAGGTTGTCCTTGTCGAGACTGAGCCACTCAGGAACTCCGTGCCTGCTCTCGGCCGACTTTATGTTATCGGCGATCCTGGGCTCTTTCTTTCTCTTATCAGCTATCTCGATGACGTCGTTCTGCTTTACCCTGAAAGAAGGGATGTCGACTTTCTTGCCGTTGATGCGGATGTAGCCGTGCGTAACCATAAGCCTG
>JACPGA010000182.1 GCA_016182705.1 Deltaproteobacteria bacterium | reverse complement strand
AGAGGCTTCCAGCGCGGCTATCCAGTCTTTCCCGCCGGAGCCTATCTTTCTCAGCTCGTCGAGCTCGGGTGAATAACCCGTTCTTATGACGCCGCCGTCCTTGATTGAGATTGGCGGGCTGTCGGCTATCGCCTGGCCAATGAGCTCGGCGGCTTCAATTACTTCGTCTATTCCAGAATCAAGGCCGCGTATCATGGCGGAGTTCAGTAGCTTGAGGTAATCCTTAATGAGGGGGATTTTCTCCAGGGAGCTTTTCAGCGCCGACAGGTCCCTGGGGTTGGCGGCCCCGAGGCTAACACGCGCGATAAGCCTCTCCAGGTCATAGACATGGGAAAGAGCGTCCTCGAGGCTTGAGCAAAGTTCCCTTGCCTCAACCAGCTCGGCTACCGCGTCCTGTCTTTCCGTTATCACGGAAGCGTCTTTCAAGGGATGCAGGAGCCACGACTTCAAGGCCCTCGCGCCCATCGAGGTCTTTGTCCTGTCGAGGACTGAAAGGAGCGTTCCGTCCCTTCCGCCGTCACGGAGGTTATGTGCTATCTCGAGGTTCCTTCTGGTCGAAGAATCGAGGATGAGGAAGTCTCCGGTGAAATAGGGCTGAAGCCTTCTTACATGCACAAGGTCGGTCTTCTGGTTATTCCGTATATAGCCCAGGAGCGCGCCAGCTGCCCGCACCGGGGTAGCTAAACCGGCGCAGCCGAATCCGTCGAGGGTCTTTGTGCCGAAGTGCTTGTTGAGCCTCGATTCGGCCTCAGTCTGGTCAAAGTCGTATCTGCCGAGAGGAGTCAGCTTTCTTATCGGCAGGCCATCGAATGCGCCATCGTCATGCCCCTCTTCCACGAGGAGCTCAAGGGGGCGGAGGCGCCTTATCTCTTCGAGGGCTGAAGGCGCGTCTTTCAATTCGGTCAGCCTGAACTCGCCTGTGGAAACATCCATGTACGAAAAGCCGCATGAGGCCTTCGACAGACACAAGGCCGCGATGAAGTTATTTGCCTTGGGGTCCAGTAATTCATCTTCGAGAGCTATTCCCGGAGTTATGATTTTCGTGACCGCCCTTTCGACAATGCCTTTGGCTTCAGAGGGGTCTGTCATCTGCTCGCAGATTGCTACCTTATGACCTTCTTTCACGAGCCGGGCGACATAGCCCGCTGCCGCGTGGTACGGCACGCCGCACATGGGGACTTCGCGCTCCCTGTCGCGGGCGGTGAGAGCTATCCCTAAAAGGCGCGAGGCTACTTTTGCGTCTTCGAAGAACATCTCGTAGAAGTCGCCCATCCGGAAAAACAATATGGAGTCTGGATTCTGCGCTTTAATGTCGAGGTACTGGCGCATCGCAGGGGTGAGGCCGCTTTTCATTGGTAAGAAATCCCGGGGGAATTTTAGTCTCTTTTAAGGTCTGATACGCGGTGAGGGTGAAAAGAAATTTATTTCACCCTCACCTCAGTCCCCTCCCATCAAGAGAGGGGATTTTTAGCATCCTGAACAGGCGGAGCACATCTTGTCAGACTATCCAGTCCTGCTGCTCAAAATCATCTGTGGGCACGGCAAACAACAGATAGCCCTTTACAGGCCACCGTTCTACGCCTCTTTCATTCCCGTTTATGTTGATGAAGAGTCTTATCTCTTCGCCCCTGCCGACTCCCAGGGAGCTGAACGGGATGGACAGCTCCACCACATTTTCGGAGGCGATATCGAGCGCGGCCTTCTCAACCCATTTGTCCTTGTCAGGCGCTTTTTCATGTAGCGTGGCCTTTGCGCCTGTTCCTTCCACCTCGATGGAGACCCGGACATGTTTGGGCTGGGTGAAGCTTATCGTGGCGTTCCAGGGTTTTTTGTATTCTCCCAATTCAGGGAGATAGTCGAACCTGAAAAAAATGGCGTCCTTTGAAAACCCGTAAGAGATGGAATCAATAAGGCCGCCCTGAATTTCCTTGTGCATGGCGCTGCCGAAATATGTCCTCTCAAGCCTTCCTGAGGAGAGCCATTCAAAGTAGTTCGTTACCTGCCCGTCTATTACCGGGTTTATGAAAGCCGTGGGCTCAACCGGCGGCCTGTAAATCTTTATCTCCGAAGAGATCGGGAATTCGAGGGCCTCGGGCGGCTCCATGCTGATGAGAACATAAACCCGCTTGATGTGACGCCTGAAAAGCGAGTCAAAGTCTTCATCTGACATTGACGAATGCTCTTCGCCGTACCACCAGAACCAGTCGCTCCCCTCGGAGGTGTAAATTTCCTCCCAGGCTTCGGTAATCGCGTCCTTCACGAGCTCGTACTCAGGCGTATCTTTCATGGCCGCCTCGTATTCCACAAGGGCGTCCCTCGCGTCCTTGATGAAGTCCCAGGCCGTGTTGTCCTCGACATGGCCTATCCATATCCTGAAGTTGTGGCTTATCCAGGACCCGGGGAAGAGCGTTTCTATCTTCTCCCTTTTTTTTCTGGTGGAGATGACCGTTACGCACTTGAGTTTTGTGTGGTGCGCGAGCTTCGAATACAAAGCGGCGAGGAAGTCCCTGCCGTCGTTCCTGAAATGCTCCCAGGCGTTCTCGCCGTCGAGTATGATGCTGACAAGGTGCTCCTGCGGCTCTTCCAGCATGCCGTGGATGTGGTTCAGCCTGCCCACGAAGTCAGAGGCGGCGTGGTTGGCGTCCATCTTGGCGTAATCAAAGCCTATGAGGTCGGAGAGCACGTGGTCCCTGAAGATGATGTTGATGGACTTGCCGCCTGACTCCACTACGTAGGGCTTGTAGATGAACGGGTCGTAGCAGTTCCCCAGGCTGTCACGCCTTACGGGTCTTTTAAGGGAGTTAGAAAGTATCTCCTCGTCGGTCGCTATCCAGTTGACTCCCTCGCCAGCCACGAGCGGTATCATATCCATGCTCACCGAGCCTTCGGAAGGCCACATGCCCAGGGGCTTTTCCCCAAAGGTCTTCTGGTAGAGCTCCACTCCCCTTCTTATCTGCGCCAGAGCGTCTTCAGGGTGCTGGAAGCGAGCTTTCGGCAGGGTCGCGCCTGGCATCGCTTCTTTTGCTGAGTCGCTGTCGCAAAGGAGCGGAAGTATGGGGTGGTAATACGGCGTGGTGGAGACTTCTATTATGCCCTTATCGCGAAGCTCCGCGTACTTGGCCAGCACCATTCCGGCTATCTCTGTCTGCTTGTCGAGGAGTTTTGCTTTTTCGTCCTCGGTAAAATTGGCGCCTTTGCTATACAGAAATGTAAGATATTTATCGTTCTGCCTGATGAGAGGGTCTATCCAGATGAGGTTGAAGAGCACCTGGAGGTCGAGAAAATCCTGCTCGGAGAACCAGCGCATCACGGAGAAAGCCTCGTCCCTGTCGTTGGATATGCCTCTTTTCTTCAGGAGGTCCCAGTACCTCGGAATGGGCTTTATCATGTTGTCCCAGTTCGCCTGAAAGAAGTACTGGAGCATGAAGGCCTTGTCCTCGCTTGAAAGCTCGGCCGCCTTCACCGAGCTTATTCTCCTGTACTTATCCTTTGCCTTGCCGGAGGCGTACTCGTTTATCTGCTCTATCAGGCAGGGCACGAGGTTGAAAGTCTGGTGCACCTGCGGGAACTCGTCGAGTATTGCCGCCATGTCGTAGTAGTCCTTGGTGGCGTGAAAAAGAACCCACGGCAGCGTGTATTCGCCCGTTGCCGGGTCTTTGTACAATGGCTGGTGCATGTGCCATAAAAAAGCTACGTTGAGTTTCCTGTCCATTTAATCCTTTGGTTCGAAGACGGTCAGTTTCCCGTCATTGGTGA
>JACPGA010000181.1 GCA_016182705.1 Deltaproteobacteria bacterium | reverse complement strand
TGGGGGAGGCGGAAAGCGAGTAGAGCCCTGTTACAAAGAGCGGCGGTCAGCCGCGTTACAAGGTCTTATAGAAGTTGCCTACGCTAAAGGTTGCCTTTTGGCGGGTTCAGGTTTGTAACCTGAACCCGAATATTTCGGACCCGTTGCCAGTTTGAACTAAAAGGTTCAGGGTACAACCCTGAACCTGCAATAATCCCCCTTTAGAAAAGGGGGAAGTTCAACAAGTACTCGCCCGCAGCGCACCCTTGCTCTCAACCCTTTTCCGCCTCGGATTATCATCCTCAAGTAAAGCGGCATTCCCAGCGAAATACCTGTAGGGTCTTCTTAATTGACAATGGATTTGAAAGAGAATTATAATATGGCGGGTGTTTTAAAAGAAAGGCAGGACGTGAATATAAAAGTACCTGTAGGTTACAAGTTCATCCTCGGGTTCATAGTGGTGGTCGCTGCCGCCGCTTTTGTCCCAAGCCTCGTCGATTTGCTCGACGTGGCCGAATGGATGAAGCAGACACTTAGCTTTCTTGTCGCTATCCTCATAGGCCTCATCCTGGGTTCTGTTTTCACCCGCAGCTTTTCCAGGCACATCAACCGGCTCACCTCGATGGCTCAGAGGATAAGCAAGGGCGACCTTGCCGTCGCTTCTAACCTCGCCAGCACGGATACCGGTTTCATAAGGGACGAGGTCGCCGACCTTGAAGAGGCGGTCTCAATGATGGCGGTAAGCCTTCGCGCCCTCGTGGAGCAGCTGAAATCAACGGTCACGAACCTTGCCGAAGCGCAGGAATCTTTTTCCTCCGTAGTGTCCAGGGGGCACGAGACCTCAAAGGAAGTCATCTCCGGCACCTCCGCGATATTCGACGGCGCGCTCGAACAGGCCAACCACATCGGCGATGTCTCTACGACGGTAAAGAACATGACCGAACTGGCGGACGAAGTAGCCAACAAGGTCACTGAAAGCGCCAACGCCTCGCAGAAGGTCAACTCCATGGTGCAGAGGGGCACAACGACCGCCACCTCGGCAATGGAGAAGATGGAGACCATATTCAAGGGCATTGAGAACACCGAGTTCGCCGCCATCCGCCTCAAAGACAAGCTCAACGACATCCCCAAGATACTCGACGTCATAACCCACATATCCCGCCAGACCGACCTCCTTGCGCTGAACGCCACGATAGAGGCTTCAAAGGCGGGCGAGCACGGCAGGGGCTTTGCCATGGTCGCCGAAGAGGTACGCCGATTCGCGGACAACACCAACAACAGCGTCCAGGACGTATCCTTCATAGTTAAAGAGCTTAAAGTCGAGGTCGAGAGAGTCGTGTCCTCGGCCAGCGAAGGCACTTCCAACCTCAAGGGCGGCAGGGACGACCTCCGGAAAATCCGCGAGATACTTGTGGATATCACAAACTACACCTCCGAGGTGGCTGAAAAGGCCACTCTGATACTCGCTCTGACGCACAAGCAGAAGGAAAAAGTTGAAAAGTCTGTCGCGATAATTGAGCAGGTCGCTGATATCGCCAGAGAGAACCTTTCGAGCACGGAAAAAGTAGAGTCCGCGGTCGAAAGGCACGGGGCCGCCATAAACGAGACGATGGCCGCTTCCGAAAAGCTCTCCGAGCTCTCGAAGGAACTGAAGACCGTTGCCGCACGGTTCAATCTTTAATAATGGAAGGCGACAAGCTCATAATAACACTCGCCAGCGGCCGGTTCGCCCTTGATACCAAGACCGTCGCGGGTATAATAGAGCAGGAGCGGCTCCCGTTCCTTCCAGGAAGAAGCGGGTTTGTCTCTGGCATCGTATCTTTCAGGAACGAGCCGGTTACGGTAATAGACCTCTCGGGCGCGCTCGGCGATTTCACAGAAACCGCGGGAGAGGGGCACAAGATAATAATTCTCAACGCCAAAGGCAGGCCTCTCGGCATCGATATAGGTTCTTCCCAGGTCTCATTCATGTGGGACGAAGAATTGAAGGGCAGGACGACCGGAGAAAAGGGGCTTTATACCTCAGGCAGGATTTACGCCGCCGAAGGCCCTATCGATATAATAGACTGGCAGGCGCTTTTCAACGAAACAACGAGACTACTTACAACGGAAGACCATGTCTAAAAAAGTGCTCATAGCGGACGATACGGAATTTTTCAGGACAGCCCTCAAGGACATACTTTCCGGGGCCGGTTACAATGTGGTGGGCGAGGCCGCGAACGGCGCCGAAGCCCTGGACATGGCGGCCGCTCTCAAGCCGGACCTGGTCATACTGGACGTGGTAATGCCGGTAAAGAACGGGCTTGAGGCAGCCAAGGCAATATCGGCCCTGAACCTTCCGCTCAAGATAGTCATGTGCACGTCTCTCGGGTACGAGCCGATAGTCGAAGAGGCCATAAGGTCAGGAGCGTCGGGCTATATAATAAAGCCACTGTCCGAGTCCAAGGTCCTCAATACCCTCAACAGCATCATCTGACAGGATGCCTCAAGCTGCTGGAATCAGACAGGTTGCTTCCAGATGCGGGGATGAGTAATATGCGCGCCCCGTATTTCCTCAGCCCCGTCTTTTGCAGCAGCCTGCCAACTCCAAATGGATGTCTCGAAATATAAAGCCCTCTACCTCCAGGAGACGGGCGAGCACCTCTCCGGCATTGAAGCCGGGCTCCTCTCACTTGAGCAAAATCCCGGGGACAGCTCTGTCCTCGACAACCTTTTCAGGCATTACCACTCCATAAAGGGCATGTCCGCTTCGATGGGCTACGAGCCCATGATGAGGCTCGCGCACGCCGAAGAAGACCTGCTCGATAAATTGCGCTCAGGCGCTCTCGCCAATTCTGAAGCGATAACATCAGTGCTCCTCAAATGCCTCGATACCAAGAAGAGTCTCGCTGAGCGCGTCCGCGCCGACGAGCCGCTCGACATCGACGTCTCGTCGCTTCTGGAGTCTCTCAGGGCTGCAGCTTCCGGGCAGGCCGCCAGGACAGCGCCTTTTCCAGCCGCCGCCCCAGTGACGGGCGAGCAGGGGCTCAAGCTCTCGAGCGTAATGAAGGTCGAGGGCAGGCTCTTTGACGAAGTGCTGGCTATGGTAGGCGACCTCTTCATGACCCTTTCTTCTTTCAAGACCTTGACACACGGCTCCAGGTCAATAGAATTCAAGAACGGGGTCCACCAGCTCGGCAAAACCGTAAACGGCCTCCATGACACCATAATCTTCGCGAGGATGCTTCTGCTTGAAGACCTCGCCGCGGGGCTTCCCAGGCTTGTGAGGGACCTCGCCAAGGAGACCGGCAAGGAGGTCTCCCTTACCACCGAGGGGATGGACATAAGCCTCGACCGGACGATACTCGAAGGGCTCGGAAGCCCGCTTGTGCACATAATAAGGAACGCGGTCGACGACGGCATTGAACCTGCGGACGAGAGAAAGAAGGCGGGCAAACCCCTTCCGGCGACTATCAATATAAAAGCCATTACAAGGAAGGACAGGGTCGTCATCGAAGTCTCGGACGACGGCAAGGGCATAGACAGGGAAAAGCTCAAGGCCAAGGCGCTCACAAGGGGCATCTCCGCCGGGAAGATAGAAAACATGCCTGATAGCGAGCTCTTGAAGCTCATCTGCCTGCCCGGCCTCAGCACCGCCGAGGCGGTCACTTCCATCTCCGGCAGGGGCGTTGGCATGGATGTCGTAAAAGACGCTGTCGAGAGCTTTGGCGGCTCCCTTGAGATAGAATCGAAGCGCTACCTTGGCACGAAGATAATAATGGAGATGCCCAGGACCAGCTCCATCACAAAGGCGCTTCTTGTGGAGACCAGCGGCGAGCAGTTCCTCCTGCCTATCTCCAGGATAGAAAAGGTAATAGAGCTGGAAACAAAAGAGCTCGAGGCCGGTTTTTACGAGTACGCCGGAACAGAAATACCCGTCGTCTCTCTCGCGGCCGCGCTCGGCATAAAAGAGGAGCCCAGGCCGAGGAGAACGCTTATCGTCCTTGATGTAAAAGGAACTTACGGAAGCGCCGGAAAGACGCTTGCCGGGCTTGTCGTGGACGATTTCAGCGACGAGATAGACGCGTATGTAAAGCCTCTCCTGCCCCCGATATCAAAGCTCCGGGAGGCCTCCGGAATAACAGTCCTCGGCGACGGCAGGCCCGTTTTCCTGCTGGACGTACCGCAGATAATCTCAAAGGCGCTCAAGGGCGCTAAAATTTCATGAACGTCAACCTTCTTGAAAAACTCCTCCAGGCGGTAAAGGAAGGCCGTGTCGATGTCCCTTCAGCCCTCGACAGCCTCAAAAGGCTTCCCTTTGAAGACCTTGAGTTCGCAACGCTCGACACTCACAGGGCGCTGCGCCAGGGATACCCTGAGGTAATATTCGGCCAGGGGAAGACGGCCGCGCAGATAAAGGCCATAATAAAGAACATGCTCAGCCGCGGCGAAAACGTGCTCGCCACAAGGATAGACCCGGCAAAGGGCAAGGCCCTTTTAAAAGCTTTTCCAAAGGGCGAGTACAGGGAAGTTCCCGCTACCTTTTTCGTTAAAGCGCATCCAGTAAAAAAAACAGGGTGTGGGAATATCCTCGTCATCTCTGCCGGGACATCCGACGTGCCTGTGGCCGAAGAGGCCGCCACTACCGCCGAGTACATGGGCAACCCGGTCAAGAGGCTCTATGATGTAGGCGTCTCAGGCATTCACAGGCTTCTTCACAGGAAAGAAGAGCTGTGGGACGCCCGCGTGCTGATTGTGGTGGCGGGCATGGAAGGGGCGCTGCC
>JACPGA010000180.1 GCA_016182705.1 Deltaproteobacteria bacterium | reverse complement strand
GCCCATTGCAGCTTCATCATGCCGTCGGTCGTTGACAGGGGGTCTTTGACTGTCGCCATATCGACCTCTGGAAAGAGCCCTCTTCTGGCTCGAAGGCTCCGCGAAGAGCTCGAAAAAATCATCGGGACCGAGTATGAAACGCTCGTCGAGATACGGGGCGCGGCAAGGAAGAAGCTGTTGAAAACCGGCCTCAGTCGTGATAAAAAAGAAAGTATTATTAAGGATTTGGTGGGCTCTCCCCTGCCCGACCTCATACGCGCCGGAGATGTCCGGGGGATAAACGAAGTCTTAAGGGAAAAGCTTGGAAAAGGGTACGCCCTTTCCATGCTTGGAATAAAAATAAAAGAGCGATAAGAGAGGGCCAGCCTGAAAACCCTCTTCCGGAGTATTACGCAAAAGTGAGCGAGATCTTTTTCCATATAACAGCGGCGGTATATCTTCTGGCTACCATCGCCTATTCGACATATCTGTTCATCCGCAAGGACAGGCTGCTTGGAATCGCGCAGGCGATCATCATCGCCGGTTTCGCCTTCCATACCGCTACCATCGCCTTGCGCTGGATAGCCGCCGGGCGCACCCCGGCCACGAGCTTCCATGAATCCCTGACGCTCTTCTCATGGGTAATAGTGGCGCTTTTCCTTATGCTCGTCGTCAAATACAAACAGCGCGTGCTTGGGGCCTTTGTCGCGCCCTTCGCGCTCCTTCTCATAATAACCGCCTCGCTCCTGCCGGCAGAGATAGTGCCGCTGGCGCCCGTGCTCGAAAGCTACTGGCTCCCCGTGCACGTCATGCTCGCGTTCCTGGGCAACGCCTTTTTCGCCTTGGCCTTTTTCCTTGGCGTAATGTACGTCATACAGGACAAGTACCTTAAATCAAGAAAGCTCAAGGGCCTGTACTTTGTCCTGCCTTCACTTGAGACACTCGACGAGCTCAACTACAAGTGCCTCCAGTACGGCTTTCCCCTGCTGACGGCCGCGATAATAACCGGGGCGATCTGGTCAGAGTACGCCCTCGGAAGCTACTGGGAATGGAAGCACAGACAGGTCTGGTCTCTTATCACGTGGTTTTTATACGCCGCGCTCCTTCACGGCAGGCTTACCGCGGGCTGGCGGGGAAGGAAGGCGGCGATACTATCCGGGGTCGCCTTTATAACCCTCATAAGCTCGTTCATCATCATAAACATTGTCTCGGGCGGGGCCCACGGGCTTTCCAGGTAAGATTTAATCAATAGCGCAACTCCACAGGCGGAAGACGCAGATGAACCTCGTAATCGTCGGACTTAACCACAAGACATCGCCCATCGAGATAAGGGAGAAGCTTTCGTTTCCGTCCCACAGCATCGGCGAGCCGTTGAAGAAGCTGACGAACCATTACGGCCTCAACGAAGGCGTAATCCTTTCCACCTGCAACAGGGTCGAGGTGCTCGCCATTACCAGCGAGCTTGAAAAGGGCACCTGGCAGATAAAACGCTTCCTTTCCGATTTTCATTCCATACCGCTTGAAAAACTCGACGAGCACCTCTATGTCCATCAGGGAGAAGATGCCGTAAAGCACCTGTTCAGGGTAGCCGCCGGGCTCGATTCGATGGTGCTGGGAGAACCCCAGATACTCGGACAGGTGAAGGATTCCTACGGGTACGCGGTCGAGCACAACACAGCCGGGATAATCGTAAACAAGCTCTACCACAAGGCCTTCCAGGTCTCAAAGCGCGTCAGGACCGAGACCAGGATAGGAGAGTCTGCCGTATCAATAAGCTTTGCCGCGGTCGAGCTGGCCAGAAAGATATTCGGAGAACTCGCGGGAAAGACCTGCATGCTGGTTGGCGCGGGAGAGATGGCCGAGCTTGCGGCCAGGCACCTCCAGTCCAACGGAGTGCGGGAGATACTGGTCGCCAACAGGACCTATGAGAAAGCCGTGGAGCTGGTCAAATGCTTCTGCGGCACTGCCATTATGTTCAGGGAGTTCCCGCATTACCTCAAGAACGTCGATATCGTCATCGCCTCCACCGGCTCTCCCAACTTCATCATAAAGCCCGACCAGATACACGAAGTGATGAAGGAGCGCAGGCACAAGCCCATGTTCTTCATCGATATCTCGGTGCCGAGGAACGTAGACCCGCTGGTCAACAACATAGACAACTGTTACGTATACGACGTAGACGACCTTCAGGGCGTCGTGGTGGCAAACCTCCAGGAGCGGCACAAAGAGGCTGAAGAGGCCGAGCATATAATCATCGAGGAAATCGACAAGTTCTACAGGTGGATAAAGTCGCTCGACGTGGTGCCGACCATTATCGCTCTGCGCCAGGAGTGCGACAGCATCAGGAAGGCCGAGCTTGCCAAGGCCATGCCCGCTCTCCAGGGGTTAGGCCCCAAGGAGCAGAAGATCCTCGAGGCCATGACCACCGCCATAGTGAACAAGATCCTTCACCACCCGGTAACGCACCTCAAGAAAGAAGCGAACAGGATAGAGGGCGACCTCTATATAGACACGATAAGGAAGCTCTTCGACCTTTCCATAGACGAGGAAGCCGTAAGGAAGGCCGCGCAGAGCAGCGACGATTGAGATAGACCAGCGCCGTGATTATCGGCAATAAAAATCAAGGGGAAGTCTTTTGAAAAAGAAGATAGTAGTAGGCACCAGGGGCAGCATGCTCGCCCTCTGGCAGGCCAACTGGGTCAAGTCAGAACTCGAGAAACGCTACCCCGACCTTGAGGTGAGCCTCGAGAAGATAAAGACCACGGGAGACAAAATACTCGACGTGCCTCTCGCAAAGGTTGGCGGCAAGGGCCTTTTCGTCAAGGAAATAGAGGAGGCGCTCCTCGAGGGCAGAGCCCATCTGGCCGTGCACTCAATGAAGGACGTCCCGACCTACTTCCCTGACGGCCTGAGCCTTCGCTGCATAACCGAAAGGGAAGACCCGAGGGACGCGGTCTTCAGCAGGGGCCACGTAAAACTCCTGGACCTGCCCAAAGGCGCGAGGATCGGAACATCGAGCTTGAGGAGACAGGCACAGCTCCTGGCTGTCAGGCCCGACTTCCAGATATTACAGCTCCGTGGCAACCTCGACACCCGCATGAAAAAGCTGGAGAACGGCGACTTCGACGCCATAATCCTTGCAGGAGCGGGAGTCAAGAGGCTCGGCTGGGCGGAAAAGATTACCGAGCTCCTGTCAATTGAATTGAGCCTCCCTGCCATAGGCCAGGGCGCGCTCGGCATAGAGACCAAGACCGATGACGAGTACATAAACAGCCTCGTGGACTTCTTCAACCACCCCGAGACCTCATACTGCGTAAGGGGCGAGAGGGCCCTTTTAACGCGCCTCGAAGGCGGCTGCCAGGTCCCCATCGCGGCCCACGGCATGCTCTCAGGAGATACCATAAAGATTGACGGGTTGGTAGCGAGCACCGACGGCAAGACCATATTGATGGACTCCATCTCCGGGCACAAGGACGACTGCGAGAAGCTC
>JACPGA010000170.1 GCA_016182705.1 Deltaproteobacteria bacterium | reverse complement strand
GAAAAGACGTAAAGCTTGCCAAAGGCGGCCTACAGGATGTTGCCCCGACGGTCTTGAAGGCGATGGGCCTGGCGCAGCCTCCTGACATGACAGGCAAGCCCCTTTTCTCCTAAAAATTTCTCATTTTCCTGATTCTTAAGCGTCAGGGCGCAAATAAAAATGCTCACATATTGCCATATATGCTCCGCTTTTTATTTCCGCTTTTTTCCCCTCCCTCGATGGGAGGGGATGAAGGGGAGGGTGAAATAGTCAGAGCGAGCCTGACACGGAAATACAAAAGGGCGGGATAATTGTGAATTATCCCGCCCTTTGTTTAAACGGATTTTCAGCCGACCCTTCTTACTCCCGCGTGATAACAGCACCACAGGCTTTCCAGGTTGTTGTCAAATGTCCTTTTGCCAGCGTACTTGAACTCTATCCTTATGAACGAGATGCCGCCCGGGATGTTCGAGTTCATCTCCTCGACGACCTTGCCCTGGCCCCATTCCGGGTGGCGAAGGTGCACCACTATCTCACCGACCGAGAGATAGAGTTTTCTTATTTCGCTGCGCATCCTGTTCATGATTAATTTTCCGCTTTTTGCAAAATACGGTCAATGGAAAAAGCCTGCCCCAGGTGCTTTATTTTCCTCAAGCGCGGCTTGAACGTGGCGAAAAGAAATGAGATATTATCAGGGCTGTTGAAAAAGGCCCATCTGCGGCGTTGTCATCGTCACTTGTCACTGCGGCGTACAAAAGAGTACGCCTCGCTCCTCGTTCCTCGACGCCTTGCGTCTGGACCTTTTTGAACAGCCTGACAGATCAGGTTTCAAAGTTGCTGAAAAAGGCCCAACTGCGGCGTTGTCATCGTCACTCGTCATTGCGGCGTACAAACAGAGTACGCCTCATGCCTTGTTCTCTTCGCAGTCCTGCAGCGAACCTTTTTGAGCAGCCTGAATAAATCCGGTTTTCAATGCTGCTGAAAAGTTTTAAAAGGTGTCATTGCGAGCGAAGCGCGGCAATCCCGTTTTTAAGTAAACCAGCTGATTTGAGAGGTGCGCCATGTCGAGTAAAGGCTCTTACAATTATCTTACCTGCCCCATGTGCGATGTCGAGATACCGATGGCCGGTGACGAGAAAATAGGCGAGCAGGTCTTTTGCCCGTACTGCCAGACGCCGCTGGCCGTGAGAAAGACAAAGACAGACGAGATATATCTCGAAGAGGATTTTTAGGCAGCTCAAAAAGGCCCATCCGCGGCGTTGTCAGCAACGCGCTCAGGATCATATGTCGAGTATCGCCGTCGCCCGCCAGCCTTCTTGCGTGCGTTCTAACCTGAACATGTGAAGCGTTACAGCCTTGACGTCGGCCCCGAGCGGATGCTTTTTTGGGTCAAGCTCCTCGCCTGAAAGTGCGGCCTCAAGGCTGTACCCGGAATCTCCCTCTGTTATCCTTATTTCATCGACCCGCAAAAGCAGTTTTTTCGCGTCCTTGTAATAGATAAATTCGCCCAGAAAATTGAAAAGCAGCATGTCAGCTTTTTCGTTCGACAGCTTTACATCGACCTTTTGCTTACGCTCAAGCCTTTCCGGCTCTTCTATCATCACATGCGTGGTCGCTTCCGCCGCCGAGGCAAAGACCTCCTCCAGGTCCTTGCCTGTAGCTTCGAACGCGACGTCTGCTGTGGCTATCTCGTCAAGGTAGCGGTACGGCATGGTCAGCCCTTTATGTTGCCGATTGGAGTAAGCTTGAGGACTCGTTTGCTCAAGCCTGCCAGCTCGGTCGCTTCTACCACTTCGTCGATCTGCTTGTAGGCCGCCCCGGCTTCTTCCGCGAGCCCGCCCCATGTTACGCTCCGCACATATATGCCCCGCTCTTCCATGTCGTGCTGGAGTTTTGTTCCCCTGTACATTTTTTTCGCCTGATGCCTGCTCATTGTCCTGCCGCTGCCGTGGGCCGTCGTGTAAAACGCTTCCCCTCCGGTTGAAAGCCCGGCGAGAAGATATGAGCCGGTCTCCATCGAGCCGCCTATGATTACGGGCTGGCCTGTTTCGCGATACTTTGCCGGCAGGCCTTCCATGCCGGGCCCATAAGCCCTTGTCGCGCCTTTCCTGTGGACGAGCAGCTCTCTGGGCTTGCCCTTTACGATATGCGTTTCGAGCTTGGCTGTATTGTGGGTCACGTCATAGACCATTGACATCCCCAGGTCTTCGGGGGAGCGCCGGAATACCTCAGAGAAGACTTGGCGGAGTGCATGCAGGATCATCTGCCTGTTGACGAACGCCATGTTGGCCGCGCATTTCATGGCGGCAAAGTAGGCCTGCCCTTCGGGTGAGTTGAAGGGTGCGCACGAGAGCTCCCTGTCCAGCACCTTAATGTTGTACTTGCTTTCCATGACCTTCAGAAACAGCTGCAGGTAATCCGTTGCGACCTGGTGGCCGAAGCCGCGCGAGCCGCAGTGGAACATTATCGCGACCTGGTCCGGGAGCGTGAACCCGAAGGCGCGGGCGCATTCGGCGTCAAAGACGTTCTCAGGCTTGGCGACCTGTATCTCGCAGTAATGGTTCCCGCTTCCGAGAGTGCCGACCTGATCAAAGCCCCGCTCTATGGCCCGCTGGCTTACCTTTGAAGCTTTCGCGCCTTTAAAGCACCCCTGCTCTTCGGTGAACTCAATGTCCTCTGACCAGGCGTAGCCCTTTTTTAGACACCAGCGGGAGCCCTCTTCGGTCATTGTCCTGAACTCGTCGTGGGAAAGGCGCAGCATGCCGGTTGAGCCCACGCCCGAGGGGATACGGTAGAACATGGCATCGACCAGCTCTTTTAGCCTTGGCTTCACCTCGTCATAAGTGAGATTCGTTCTTACGAGCCTCATGCCGCAGTTTATGTCGAACCCTATGCCTCCGGGGGAGATAACGCCTTTTTCAGGGTCCATCGCCGCAACGCCGCCAATGGGGAAGCCATAGCCCCAGTGGCCGTCAGGCATGCACATGGCGTAGTTCACTATGCCCGGCAGGCAGGCCACATTCGAGACCTGCTCGAAAACTCCGTCGTCCATTTCCTTTATGAGCTTTTCCGTGGCGTAGACGCGGGCAGGGACGAGCATACCGGCTTTGTAGGATTTGGGCAGCTCCCATATCGTATCAGACACCTTCTTCAGCGCTGAAGGCTGAGCCATCCTTTTCTCCCTTGCGGCCTTGATAGTCATACTTTCACAGCAAAAAAAGAAGATGGCCCTTAGCATCATGCTCGCGAGTGTCCGTTTGTTCAGCTTCTTGACAAGTGTTGTCCGGGGTCTACAATCAAAATATGGGCAGAATAATGCGGGAGCATAAGGGCTCCGCCGGCCCGAAGGTATTAGCAGTTAATATCAAAGGAGGCAACGACTATGAAAAGGAGCTTTATTGGGGCCGCGTTCACGCTCGCGGCGGCAGCCCTTTTCTCTACCGCCGCCTACGCAGCCTTAGAGGTGCCGCTTGAGGGATCTTTGAATTTCAAGGACGCCAGAGGCACGGCAGTAATAGAGGAAGGGACTGACACGATTTACGAGCAGGAGCAGATAACCATCAATGTCGGCGGGCTTAAGCCGAATTCCATCTATACGGCTTGGCTTGCGAAGGACGAGCCGGGTGCAAGACTTCAGGGTCTTGGCGTTAATCCTTATTCGTTCAGGACTGACGCGTCCGGAAGCGGGAATTTCGTGGCTACCGTCGGCGAAGGTGAGCTTAACAGATGGGACGTTATCGAGATAGCCCACCATCCCAACAACGACCCGAGTGATCTGCAGAACTCGCAGATAGCCTTGAAAGGAGATCTAGGAGGGATCTTCGATTGAGGGAGGAAATAGCGTCAAAAGCAGGGGCCTCCAGTATTCAGGGCAGGAGGCCCTTTTGTTTTCAACCTCCACGTTATCTGAGGTGAGCGATGGTAAAGGAGCTTGCAGCTGCCGCCGCTCTGGCTTTCGCCATTACAGCCCAGGCCCCCGGGAATACGGTAGATTTGAGGGGCGAGGACTGGGACGATGCCACTGGAGAGGCGGTAATAACTGACATACAGGACGGACAGAAAGAGATAAGAATAGACGCCAGCGGCCTTGAGCCCAACGCGACCTATTCGGTATGGCTCATTAACGAAGCCCCGATGATGGGCGAGGTCGGCATAGGTTCTGGAGACCTCATATTCGAGTCTGACGCCCTCGGCAGGGGTTTTTATATAGTGAGGATACCTTCCGACCAGTTCAAGGACTGGGACAAAATAGAAGTCATGCATCATCCCAACAGGGATACCGAGGATGTTGAAAGCGCGGAATTGACCCTTACCGGGCTCCTCGATTATCAGAGCGTTGAAAAGGAGGGGTGAATGAGGTTGACTCTATGCGCGTTAATGTGCGCGATGGCTTTTTTTCTGACCGGTTCCCCGGCGGGAGCGGCCGCCGAAAAGATCGAGATGCAAAGCAACCTCTGGAAGGAAGCGAAAGGCGAGGCCTTGATAAAAGACCTGGAGGCTGATAATAAGGAGATAACCATACACGTGGAAAACCTCGTGCCTGATTCGGTCTTTACGGTCTGGTTCGTGAACGAGCGGCCCAGGGTGGACGTAATGGGTGTTGGCGAGGGAGCTAATAGCTTCAGAACCGATAGCGAGGGCAGGGGAGTTTTCAGCGCCACGGTCCCAAGCTCCGAGATAGAGGACTGGCAGAAGCTCGAGGTTGCTTATCATCCCGAAGGAGACCCGAAAAAACTCGCCAACCTGCATATCGCGCTTATCGCTGAATTGGATGAACAGGGATGAAACAAGGCAGGCAAAACCTTGAAAAGCATGGGAAAGCATCGAGTCTTCCCATACTTTTTTTCGCCTGAAGACGCCCCTTATCCTTGACCGCTTTTTCCATCTATGATAGTTTTTATCCATGAATATACTGATAACAGGCGGGGCGGGCTTCATAGGTTCGCACCTCGCGGACGCTCTTGTCGCCAGAGGCGAAAAAGTAACGGTAATAGACGAATTCAACGATTTTTACGACCCGAAGCTCAAGCGGGAGAACATCGCCGCCCACTTGTCAAATCCGTCGTACAAGCTGGTAGAGGGCGACATACGCGACACCGGCAAGGTCTTGCGTATGTTCGAAGAGACAAGGTTTGATGTTGTCGTACATCTGGCCGCCAGGGCAGGTGTGCGCCCCTCCATAGAAGAGCCGCTTCTGTACGAACAGGTCAACTGCGTAGGCACGCTGAACCTCCTTGAGGCAGCCAGGAAAACAGGCGTCGGAAACTTCGTTTTCGCGTCCTCCTCGTCGGTATACGGAATAAACAGCAAGGTCCCTTTTTCAGAGGGCGACCCCATAACCTGCCCGATATCGCCCTACGCTACTACCAAGAGGGCGGGCGAGCTCATGTGCTATACCTACTCGCACCTGTATAAGCTTCCCTCGACCTGCCTGAGATTTTTTACGGTCTACGGAGAGCGCGGCAGGCCGGATATGGCAGTGGCCAAGTTCACCCGCCTCATAAACGACGGCAAGCCAATACAGGTCTACGGAGACGGCAGCGCCCAGAGGGACTTCACCTACGTAGGTGACATCATAGAAGGGCTCCTGAAGGCCGTCTACACGCCGTCGAGATATGAGATAGTGAACCTCGGCGGAGCGAACACGATCGAGGTCAGCAGGCTCATCGAGCTCATCGAAGGCGCGCTGGGCAAAAAGGCTGAGATAAATTATCTGCCGCCGGTTCCGGGGGACGTGCCGATAACCTACGCCGACGCGGCCAAGGCAAAAGAGCTCCTCGGGTTTATTGCCGCCGTAAGGATAGACGAAGGCGTTGAAAGATACGTGAAGTGGTTTCTTGAAAGGGAGCGGCGCGCTCATTGAGTCTGAGCCAGGGATAAACTTTTGAAAAAGAAATTCATAAAAGACATAAGGGAAAAGGACAGTGTTGTCGGCCCGTTTCTCGTCGTGCGCAAGGAAACCGGCATATCAAAGTCCGGCAAGGCTTATCTGAACCTGAAGTTCATGGACTCGACCGGAGAGATCGAAGCCAGGGTCTGGGACGACGCGGAAGAGCTTGCCCGGGGCTTCAACAAGAACGACGTCGTGTCGATCAAGGGCTTTGCAGTGGCTTACCAGGGCGGCGTGCAGCTCAATGTCTCCGCAGTGAAAGCCCTTGCCGAAGGGTCGTATTCGCTCAGGGATTTCCTGCCCTCTTCCGAAAGGGATGCGGCCTCCCTGGAAGCCGAGCTCGATTCAACGCTCGCGTCCATCAAGGACAGGCACCTGAAGGCCCTGATGGACTCCATTTTCACGGACGCCGGGATAAGGGCTAAATTCCTTATCGCCCCGGCTGCCAAGGCAATGCACCACCCGTACCTCGGCGGGCTCGCTGAGCACGTGTTTTCGATTTGCGGCCTCGCTGACAAGGTCTCGGCTCATTACGGGGCAACCGTCAACAGGGACCTGCTGCTCGCGGGGGCCATGCTCCACGACATAGGCAAAATATACGAGCTGACTTACGAGAGGGCCTTTGATTATTCGGACGAGGGCAGGCTCCTTGGCCATATAACCATGGGGGTCGAGCTCATTGACAGGAAGCTCGCGGGCCTCGCTGATTTTCCCAGAGAGCTCGCGGTTCTCCTCAAGCACATGATACTTTCACACCACGGCCAGCTGGAATTCGGCTCTCCCAAGAGGCCGAAG